>NZ_AKJJ01000041.1:0-114310 GCF_000282395.1 Pseudomonas sp. GM55
CCAGCGAGCATGACTGGGTGGGGCCGAAAACCGACAGTGCCTCGGTGCCAACGTTCGGTCGTGACCCCGCCGCGCAACGCCTGGCCATTCACTACCCGGGCCACGGCGACGACAGCGCCCGACTGGCGGTCGAGCATGCTTACCAAATCAAATTGGAGGATGGCAGCACGGTGCAAGGACTGACGGATTCCAGTGGACTGACGGAGCGGGTGGAGCGCGAGCAGATGCATCAATCGCAAGTGTCGGCGTTGCGTGACAAAGGCCCGAACGGTGACGGCCAATGAGCAGCGAAGATCTGTACTGCGTGGCGCAACTCACCACACGCCTGATGCCTAACTGCAATACCGTGCGCAAAATGGAAGTGCCCGCCGACCTGCCGGGGGTGGTGATCTTCCTGCATGGTGTGAATGATCCGGGCGCGTCCTATGAGTCGGTGGAAACCGGGTTGTGCCAAGGAGTTAACGAGCGGCTGGATCGACCGGATCTCAAGGCGGGGCGGTATGGGGCGGCTTACAGTGCTGCCAAAGACATGCCGCGTGAAGAGTTGAGCAGTGATCAGAAGGCCATACTCGATGACCCTGATACCTACCTTTATCGTCGAGATACTACCGCGCCCAAAACCCGTAGCCTGATGATCCCGTTCTACTGGGGTTATCGCGCCGCCCCGGAACACGTCAAGCGAGATGACGCCGGTGACCCGTTCCGAATGCGCAACCAGTTTCAGGATATCCGGGGCAATCGCCTGGATCGCCACTTTGCCAAGGCCGGTGGTTTTTTTGTCAATGCCACCAACAATCTGCAAGAGATGTATGGCGAGGGTTTCAAGGCCAACCGGAAAACCGGCATGGTCGAATTTGCCAAGCCGAACAATTTCCTGCTCTTCGCCCATGCGCCGCTGCGGCATTACTTTGTGCTGGCCGCTCACCGTCTGGCGATGCTGGTCAGCGAGATGCGCCGGGTATCCCCCGATGAAACCATCACCATCATGGGCCACAGCCAGGGCACCCTGATCGCGTTACTGGCGCAGGCCCTGCTGGTGGACAAGGGGCAGCGCTGCGCCGACACCCTGATTCTCGTGGACACGCCTTACAGCGTGTTGCCCAAGGTCACCCCCAAAGACCATGACACCCTCGCCACCCTGATCCGTATCGTCACGGCGGTCACGCAAACGCCCCATGCCCAGCCACCGTTATCCGCGCTCAGGGACAGCAAAACCTATGGCGGTCGCAGCGGCCCTCGATGGTCACCGACGCAAGGGACCCGCCAGGACAAGCTCGGCAACCTCAGCGTGTTCCCCGAACGCGACAATCGCGGCAAGGTGTACCTGTATTTTTGCCCGGACGACACCACCGTGGCCCTGGACGACGTGCAAGGCATCGGCACCTACGGTATGCCGGATGCAACGCCGGATGGGCGACCGGCGATGATGGCGCTGCAATCCCTGGGTTTCTATCAACGGCTGTGGACCAAGCGCCATCGTGACGGGGAGCCGGTGCGGGTGGGCAAGCCACCACAACCGGAATTCATCCGCGCACTCGGCGAACACCGCTACCCGGGCGCGTCCTTTGTCACCGGAGTGGCCTCGCAAGCGCCGATAGCCGAGGGGCAGGAACGCCTGATCAATGCCGAGGCCCTGCACCCGCCCCATGCGCCGCAGATGTTCGGTGGCGAAGCGATCACCGGCAGTCCGACCACCGCCGGCCTGGACAAACCGGATGAGGTGGCCAAGAGCATCGCGCTGGGCAAAGACGCCGCGACCTTTTTGTGGATAAAAATGCCCGCCGAGTATGACGCCCCGAACACCACGCAGCAGGAGGCGTTAGCCCGTTTTAACGGGTTGTCCGACGACCCGGAGGACCATACGCGCGCCGTACGAAAAGGCGCGGCCCGCTCCAGCGCCAGTTCTTGTCACGAGCGTGAGGAGACCCCGCGAGAGGCCCGGGCGCGCATGGAACATGACCAGGGGACCTGGGGCGCCAACTCCTACCACTCGGCGATCCTGCGCAGCCCGGAAAACCAGCGTTGGGTGACGGCGATGGACATCGCCCTTGGCCAGGCCCATTGCCTCGATGACCCGGCCATGCGTGAAGTGTTGGTGGCGATTGCGGATTGGAAGATGGATGAAGAGGTATTTAGGAAAACAAGTGAGTTGCCAGGTTGGTCGCGTCTAAGCAAAGAGGCTCAGGCGCTAGTGAAGTCCAGTTACCTGTATTACCAGGAGGGCATATTTCCGACTTCCGATCTGGTCTCGCTAACGCCCCCCGCTCTGTTTGCCGGCGCCGCTAAAAAAGGAGGTGCCTTGTGAGCGATCCTCAACACCGCCCCCGAACGTTACCGAAACTGAAGCCCTATCTCTGGATCGCCGGCGTTCTGCTGATCCTTTGGCTCGGCTTCGTCTGGCTGGTCCACCTCAAGGCACAGGAAAACAACGTGGAAATACGTGACCTCAAACCGGTACTGTACTGGGGAATCGCCGCCATTCTGGGCCCCTTGCTGCTGATTTTCAGTGTTCACTGGTGGGGCAAAGCCGTGGCCAGTGAAAGGGCGGGGCTTGTTGCCTATAAAGCCAACGTCATGGCGCAAATCGCTGAGCAGCAGGCCACGCAGGCGCGGACTTATGCATTGGAAATCCGCGGGGTGGGGCTTGGGATCTACCAGGACCACCAATCGGAGATCTGGCAATTCATCAAGAAGAAAAATAACAACTTTGCGTCGATTTATTCACGAGATCCCAAGGATTACACGGACTCACTGGACTCCCGAGAAATCAGCAGAGATATCAAAATCCGTGTGGCTTTCAAGCATTCGGCAGGCGAATCAGTAGCGTATTGGCCAATACCGGTGTTCGCGCTAGGTCCACCAGACCCTTATGAGAAAGGCTATCGAGCCGCCGGCTTGATCAATTCAGGCCGTAATAAGGCGACCTTGGGGGTTACCCAATTTCTCTGGCAGGACGATGAAAGCACCACCCATGCCCAAGGCATGATTGAGCGGCTGTTTCAGTTTTTTGACGATAACCCCCAAGTTCCACAGGCGCTGATCGCGAGCCGGGACGGCGACGTGACGCGTGATGTCTATCGCAAGCCTGGTACCCCCGGGTTACAAAGTGTCCAGGTGGTACCCACGGTGTTCGAAAGCATGACCGGGCTGCTGGTCACTCGCTCGGATCGGGTGGATCGGTATATTCGCCGTTATGCCACCCACGAGCCTGAGGACAACCAAAACAAAAACACCGACCTGGGCAAACTTTGGGCATTTTACTGGAAGCATTCCCGTGAATTTCGAGAGGTGTACGAAGAGGCGGAGCGTGCCAAAGGCTTTGATAACCCCGATGCCCCCGGCACCATGTCCACCGCCTACTGGCAAGCGCAACTCCCCACCCTCTGGGCAACCATCGATAACCGCGGGCCAGGCTACTTCGAACCCTCCCCATGGCTACCAATCCGCTGGACCCAGCACCAGGTCAAAGAGTTCGACGCCGCGCCGGTGCTGGGCTACTTGCACCGACCGATCAAGGTCTCGATGCAGGATGAGCACGGCCAGCGGCTAAAACCGGCGTTGCAGGCCAAAGCCCTGCAGGCAGGCTGGCTGCAGGCCGTGGAGACATTGCCCAGAGGGCAGCAGCCGGTCCGCGTGTTCTATGACACCACCGACAACCGGGACGCTGAAATCGCCCTGAACAATGCCTTGCACGGCCTGAACACGGACGGCCATGGGCTCGAGTTGGGCAATGTCGATGAGGGCTACGACATCGGTCGGCGTCTGGGCAATACCGGGGTCAGTGGGGCGCTGGTGGAAATCAACCTGGCGACCATTGCCAGCTACCTGGATGGCGGAGTCAGTGCGGTGGTCTACGCCGGCCAGGACGGCAGCCTGACGGTACAAATGATCCGCCCGCCGGACGAGGCGCGCAAAGCCAAGAACCGTGAGAACCGAGGTGCCGACCCCTTCAAGTTCGGCTCCCCTGGCGGCGGGCCCAGAACATGAGCCATCCCGTTTGCCTGGGGGATGCCACCAGCAGCGGCGGCACGGTGGTTTCCTGCCAGCTCGAAGGCACACATACCCTCAATGGAAAAAACCCGGCGGTGTTGGGCGACAAGGCTACCTGCCCGCTGCATCAGGGCGAGTTTGCCTTCGTCGAAGGGCATCCGCGCCGGCGTACGGACGGCATTCCGGTCGTGTTGCAGGGCCATTTTCTGGCCTGCGGTTGCCATGGGGTGGCAGGTACTGCGCTTAACGTTCGGGTAGTTTGAATCGCAACTTCTAAAATTTCTGAAAAACGGAAAAAGACAGGGATAGTAATGACAGTAAACCAACAAAAGACACGAGTTCGCTTTCGTCGGTCTGTCGCATGGATACTGGCTGGTACGGTGTTTCTACTGATTGTGCTTAGTTATAAACAACTGTCCCGACCCGCCTGCGATGAGTGGATTGGCGACTATGCCGCGCGACCTGGGGAAGAAGCATTACTACGCATCGAGAGAGAGGGTGATGTTTATATTCTAATCAGACATGAGGTGGACAATGGGGAGGTTCGTGAGCCACTTGATCCAATGTCCGCAGACGAACTTCTCGATGATCAGGACAACCCGGTTCCAATTATTTGTGCGCTACGTGGTGATGGTGTGAAGCTTATTAAGCTGCCATCGGATAGCTCAATTAATCCGACGGAGTCAGATAACCGAAATACTTCGATATACCCGGCCGCCACCCAATATCTGATGGGGGTTTCGGTTGGATTTGCAGGAGGTGTGGTGGGCCTGTATCCGGTGCCACATCAGGCTAAATTGAAGATTTTCGGGGGAGCCTCGGAGATAGAGTGACGGCATAGAGCCTGAACGAGAACTCACTGGTCCTTGTACATCGGGCTCAACGCAAGCAAGCCCTTCGGTCATATCCCGTAAACAATCCTTGCCGATCCCAACCCGTTTCGATTAACGCTTTGTACATGATTAGACAGGTACGATTTGACAAGAAACAACGGGGGGGCGACGGAACTCATCCGGCGCATCGAAAGCAGCCTCCTGAGAGGACGGTTTTCTGTTGTCTGGCGAGCATCAGTTGGCTCAGGAATTCAAAGTCAGCCGAGGCACTTTGCGTGAGGCTCTGGCCGAATTGAAACGGCGCAACTACATCGCGACGCAGAGCGGGGTGGGTTCCATCGTCACGTTTGACGGCGTGGTACTCGACCAGCGCAGCGGTTGGGCGCAGGCGCTGGCCGACAGCGGGGCGCTGGTCAATACCGAGGTGTTGCGTCTGGAGGCGGTAACCCGTCCTGATCTGATGTCTCATTTCGGCACCGACAAACTCATTACTCTCGACCGTCGCCGCCGTTCCAAAGACGGCACGCTGGTTTCCCTCGAACGCATCTTTGATGCCTGCTATCGGTGGCCTGGAAAGCCTGCCGCGTGTCGGTCTGATTGATAACTCCCTGACCATCACCCTGGCCGCCTATGGCTATATCGGCAAACGTGGTGATCAGTGGATCAGTGGATCGGTGCTGAACCGTTGAATGCCGAAGACGCCGAGCTGCTAGGACGTCCGGTTGGCACAGTGTTCCTCAAGGCCTTGCGTACCACGTACGACCGGCAAAACCGCTTCATGGAGCAAGTGGAAAGTTTGCTCGACCCTGTGCATTTTCGTCGGCACCTGCAATTTGGAACCTCGAAATGACTGCGCTCAACCATGCCTTGGGCGCGTTCTATGGCCTGACCCTGGGCGATGCCCTGGGCATGCCGACCCAATCTTTAAGCCGCGTTGAAATCCAGTCGCGCTTTGGTGAAATCACCGACCTGCAAGACGCCGGTGCCGATCAACCGATTGTCGCCAACATGCCCAAGGGCTCGATCACCGACGACACCGAACAGGCGATCCTGGTCGGCCAGTTGTTGATTGATGGCGAGGGCAAAATCGAGCCGTCGGTACTTGCACAGCGTTTGATCGAACGGGAAGCGCTGATGCAGGCCAATGGTTCGCAGGATCTGCTCGGCCCTTCGACCAAGCGCGCCATCGAGATGATCCTCGCCGGCCATTCGCCGGAAGAAGCGGGGCGCTATGGCACCACCAACGGCGCGGCGATGTGCATTACGCCTGTGGGGATCGCGGCGAATGTCGCCGATCCGCAGCGTTTCATCGAAGCGGTCGTGCAGGCCTGTCAGGTCACCCACAACACCACGTTGGGGATCTCCAGCGCGGCGGCGGTGGCGGCGGTGTCTGCCGGCATCAACGGCATGGACTTGGGTGAAGCGTTGAACCTCGGCCAGCAAATCGCCCAGCAAGCGGAAAGCCATGGCCACTGGGTGGCCGGTGGACGGATTGTCTCGAACATCAGCTGGGCGCGGAGCATCAGTGTCGACCATGACAACGACTTGTTGGCAGACCTGCTTTACGACGTGATTGGCACCTCGGTGGCATCTCAGGAATCAGTGGTGGTGTCGATCGCCCTGCTCAAGGGGCAGAGCGAATACCAGCCAAAAGTCAGTTGAGGGCTTCCCCTCAACCATAGAATCTCCCATAGGGGGCTGCTGGGGATCTGGCACAGATCCTGTGGGAGCGGGCTTGCCCGCGAAGAGACCCTAATATTCTTCGCCCGAGTTGCTGTCCCCAAACAGTAACTATTGGCTGTCGCTGTCGTCGTCACCCGAGTCACCGCTAGTGGTCGAGCCAAGTCCGCCACTGCTGGGCGTTTTGCTGCCTGGCAAACTCATACCACCCTGACGTCCTGCATCATTGCCTTGAACCCGCGGGTCGGTGCCGGTGGACGGTGGCAGGTTGTGGTCGATCGTGGTGCCATCGGTGTTCATGCCGGGGGCGCTCTGGATGGCCGGCGCCCTGGGTTTTTCCACCGGGTTGGTCGGGCCGGTGCTGGAACCGAGGGGCCCGGCGAAAGTGGCAATGGACAAAAAGGCCATGAGAACGAGAGCGATCAACCTGGGCAGGATCATGGTGTTGTCTCCAATGATTAGAGTCCCTACCTGATTAGTCTGCTCTCGATCTGAATGGGTGCATTATCAGCGACGAACGGCTCAGGCATTGCTCCAACGCCCTGACTTAGTGCAGGCCGGAGTAAACACCCTTGTAGGAGCGAGCTCGCTCGCGAAAAACACAAGGGCAGCGCATTTATTCAGGCCGCACATGTAATCGTTGACGACCATCGTCGGAACGCCGCCCGGAGCCAGCTCGCTCCTACAGGTGTTGGGACAGTTCCCTCGCCACAAATACCGCGCCGACTTAGTATGGCGTTTTCCATTTTTGACAAGGCACGTCCATGACGATCGAAATCCGCCCGGCGACCCCCAGTGACGCACCGCAAATCCTCGCGTTCATCACTGAACTGGCCGACTACGAACGTGCCCGCCATGAAGTCATCGCCAGCGTTGCCGATATCGAGCGCAGTCTGTTCAGCGAAGGTGCCACCGCCCATGGCCTGATCTGCCTGCGCGACGGTGCACCCATCGGTTTCGCGGTGTTCTTCTTCAGCTATTCCACCTGGCTTGGCAGCAATTGCCTGTACCTCGAAGACCTCTACATCACCCCGCAACAGCGTGGCGGCGGTGCCGGCAAGACCCTGCTGCGGCATCTGGCAAAAATTGCCTGCGCCAACGACTGCGGCCGTTTCGAGTGGAGCGTGCTGGAGTGGAATACCCCGGCCATCGAATTCTACAAATCCCTGGGTGCGCAGCCGCAGGAGGAGTGGGTTCGGTATCGGATGGATGGGACCGTGCTGCGGGATTTCGCAGCGGGTAACTGATCGCTCATAAAAGATCGCAGCCTTCGGGCTGCATTTTTTTGTCTTGTCTCATAATATGGGATTGATATTTATATATTGAGATTTACGCCGCCTCAGGTTTATAGTCCCGCTCACTCACTGCCAAAAACCAAAACAGGTGAAGCGATGCAGGCGCAATTGATCGCGCTCGACTGGGGGACGACCTCATTACGTGCTTACAAACTGGCTGAAGGCGGGCAGGTGCTCGAACAGCGCTCGCTGTCGTCGGGGATCATGCAGCTGCCGAAGGCGCCGCGATTCATTGGCGACCGGGAATGCGCCGATGGTTTCGAACTGGCCTTCGACGAGGCTTGCGGCGATTGGCTCGATGCGCAGCCGCAATTACCGGTGATTGCCTGCGGCATGGTCGGCAGCGCCCAGGGCTGGCGCGAAGCGGCCTACTGCGACACGCCGGCGAACGTCGCCAATCTCGGTACATCCTTGCAAACCGTGCGTAGCCTGCGCGGCGTCGATGTGCACATTGTGCCTGGCGTCATCCAGCGTTCGCGTTTGCCGAACGTGATGCGCGGCGAAGAAACCCAGGTGCTCGGTGTGCTGCAAAACCTGGCGGGTGAGACGGGCGCCGACCTGTTGATCGGCCTTCCGGGCAGTCATTCGAAATGGGTGGAAGTGGCCGATGGCTGCATCGTGCATTTCGATACGTTCATGACCGGCGAAGTCTTCGCCGTGCTCAGCGAGCACAGCATTCTCGGACGCACCCAGCAACATGGCGGGTCCTTCGATGGTGACGCTTTTGATCGTGGCGTGCAGGTCGCGTTGTCGGCGGACGGTGAAACCGGTCCGTTGTCCACGATGTTCAGCGCCCGTAGCCTGGGCCTGACGGGCGAATTGAGCGCCACCGCCCAGGCGGACTATCTGTCCGGCCTGCTGATCGGCCACGAGTTGGCGGCCCTGGCCAATGTCCAGCGGCGTCGGCGCAACAGCGTGCACCTGCCGTCGATCATCCTCATCGGCAATACCCAACTCTGTGCCCGCTACAGCCGGGCGCTCGACGCCTGCGGTTTTGCCCGGGTGACCCTGGCCGAACAGGCCACCGAACGCGGATTGTGGCAACTGGCGCTCGCCGCTGGCCTGGTCACGTCCACCGCATCCCGTTAATCCTGCCTGGAGGTCTGACATGCTCAAACAAGCGCTGGCGCAAAACGGCCTGATCGCGATCCTGCGCGGCCTGCGTCCACAGGAAGCCGCTGCCATCGGCGAAGTCCTGTACGCCGCCGGATTTCGCGTCATCGAAGTGCCGCTCAATTCCCCTGAACCGTACGACAGTATCCGTATCCTGCGCAGTACCTTGCCTGCCGATTGCCTGATCGGCGCCGGCACGGTGGTGACGCCGGAGCAGGTCGAGCAAGTGAAAGCGGCGGGCGGCCAGGTGATCGTCATGCCCCACAGTGATCCCAAGGTGTTGCGCGCGGCGAAGGCAGCCGGTTTGTACCTGTCTCCGGGTGTCGCCACGCCGACCGAAGCGTTCGCGGCACTGGCCGAAGGTGCGGATGTACTGAAGATGTTTCCGGCTGAGCAGATGGGGCCGGCAGTCGTCAAAGCCTGGCTCGCGGTGTTGCCAGCGGGAACGATTCTGGCGCCGGTCGGCGGCATCACTCCGGACAACATGCAGGTGTTCATAGACGCAGGTGTGAAAGGCTTCGGCCTCGGTTCGGGCTTGTTCAAGCCTGGTATGACGCCTGAAGACGTGGCCGTGAACGCCAAGGCCTATGTCGCTGCATGGAACGCTCTGCGTTAAGACTTTTCTGGCGCCGAGCGCGCTGCAAATAACAAGAGAGACAACCAGATGAAAATCACCAAACTGACTACCTTCATCGTTCCGCCGCGGTGGTGCTTCCTCAAGGTAGAAACCGACGAAGGTGTCACCGGCTGGGGCGAGCCCGTGGTCGAAGGTCGTGCCCACACCGTTGCCGCTGCCGTTGAAGAGTTGTCCGACTACCTGATCGGCAAAGACCCCCGCAACATCGAAGACATCTGGACCGTGCTCTATCGCGGCGGCTTCTACCGTGGTGGCGCTATCCACATGAGCGCCCTGGCCGGTATCGACCAGGCCTTGTGGGACATCAAGGGCAAGGCGCTGGGCGTGTCGGTCAGCGATCTGCTGGGTGGTCAGGTGCGGGACAAGATTCGTGTGTACTCGTGGATCGGTGGCGACCGCCCGGCAGACACGGCGCGTGCGGCGAAAGAAGCGGTCGAGCGTGGTTTCACTGCGGTGAAAATGAACGGCACCGAAGAACTGCAGTTCCTCGACACGTTCGACAAAGTTGACCAGGCCCTGGCCAACGTCGCTGCCGTGCGTGATGCGGTCGGTCCGAACGTGGGTATCGGCGTGGACTTCCATGGCCGGGTGCACAAGCCCATGGCCAAGGTACTGATGAAGGAACTCGATCCGTACAAGCTGATGTTCATCGAAGAGCCGGTACTCAGCGAAAACTACGAAGCGCTGAAGGAACTGGCGCCGCTGACCAGCACGCCGATTGCCCTCGGTGAGCGGCTGTTCTCGCGCTGGGATTTCAAGCGCGTACTCAGCGAAGGCTATGTCGACATCATCCAGCCGGATGCGTCCCACGCGGGCGGCATCACCGAGACGCGCAAGATCGCCAACATGGCCGAAGCCTACGACGTGGCGCTGGCGCTGCATTGCCCGCTGGGCCCGATTGCCCTGGCCGCCTGCCTGCAACTGGACGCGGCTTGCTACAACGCCTTCATCCAGGAACAGAGCCTGGGCATCCATTACAACGAGAGCAACGACCTGCTCGACTACGTGAAAGATCCACGGGTGTTCGACTACGACCAGGGCTTCGTGAAGATCCCGAACGGCCCGGGCCTGGGTATCGAGATCAATGAAGAATACGTGATCGAACGTGCTGCCATCGGTCACCGCTGGCGCAACCCGATCTGGCGCCATGCCGATGGCAGTTTTGCCGAGTGGTGAGTTCTTCCTGATCCACTGTAGGAGCTGGCTTGCCAGCGAAGGCGGCGTGTCAGGCAACATCGTTGTTGGATGTGACGACCTCTTCGCTGGCAAGCCAGCTCCTACAGGGGCAGTGCAAGTCTTCGAATCGACCTCAATAACCATAAGAAGAGGCACCCCCCATGCAATCGCAAACCCTCACCGGGCAGGCGTCGTTGGTGACGCCCAGCCGCAAGCGTTTTTTCATCATGGTGCTGCTGTTCATCACCGTGGTGATCAACTACCTGGACCGCAGCAACCTGTCGATTGCCGCCCCGGCATTGACCAGTGACCTGGGCATCGATCCGATTCACGTCGGCCTGATCTTCTCTGCCTTCGGCTGGACCTACGCCGCGATGCAAATCCCCGGTGGCTGGCTGGTGGATCGCGTGCCGCCACGGATTCTGTACAGCGTCGCTTTGCTGCTGTGGTCGGTGGCCACGGTGATGCTGGGCTTCGCAGCCAGCTTCATCGCGCTGTTCGTGTTGCGCATGGCGGTCGGTGCCCTGGAAGCGCCGGCCTATCCGATCAACAGTCGCGTGGTCACCACCTGGTTCCCCGAGCGCGAACGCGCCACGGCCATCGGTTTCTACACCTCCGGGCAGTTCGTCGGCCTGGCCTTCCTGACGCCGGTGCTGGCCTGGCTCCAGCACGAATTCGGCTGGCACATGGTGTTCGTCACCACCGGCGCGGTGGGCATTGTGTGGGCGGTGATCTGGTACGCGGTGTATCGCGAGCCGCGGGATTTCAAAGGCGCCAATGACGCGGAAATTGACTTGATCCGTGAGGGCGGCGGGTTGGTGGACATCCAGGCCGAGCAGGCCAGGGTTAAGGCCAGATTCAGCTGGACCGACCTGGGGATTGTCCTGACCAAGCGCAAACTCTGGGGCATTTACCTCGGGCAGTTCTGCCTCAACTCGACGCTGTGGTTCTTCCTCACCTGGTTCCCGACCTACCTGGTGAAATACCGCGGCATGGACTTCATCAAGTCCGGCCTGTTGGCATCGCTACCGTTTCTCGCCGCGTTTATCGGTGTGCTGTGTTCCGGTTTCTTCTCGGACTTTTTGATCCGTCGCGGCTGCACGGTGGGGTTCGCCCGCAAGTTGCCGATCATCAGCGGTTTGCTGATTTCCACCTCGATCATCGGCGCCAACTTTGTCGAGTCGACGCCGCTGGTGATTGCCTTCCTCGCGCTCGCCTTCTTCGGCAACGGCCTGGCTTCGATTACCTGGTCGCTGGTGTCGACGCTCGCCCCGGCACGGTTGCTCGGGCTGACCGGCGGGGTGTTCAACTTCATCGGCAACCTGTCGGCGATTGCCACGCCTATCGTGATCGGTTTTCTCGCCACGGGTGATTCCTTTGCCCCGGCGATCACCTACATTTCGGTGTTGGCGTTGATTGGTGCACTGTCCTACATCTTGTTGGTGGGCAAGGTCGAGCGTATCAAGTTGTAGTCGTGGCACGCGGGCGACCATAATGCCGCCCGTTCCCTCGCTCAACGGTAAAGGCTGGATATGCAGGAAGACGCCCCAAAAATCGCCAAGGACGCCGCGCCGACCGGCACCCAGACCCTGCTTCGCGGGTTGGGTGTGGTCCAGGCCGTGGCCAGCGGCGCCCGCGATCTCAAGGAAATCGCCCGGCTGATCGGCACTACACGCAGCACCACCCATCGCCTGGCCAGTTGCCTGGTGGACGAGCGTTATCTGCGGGTGGTGCCGCAAGTCGGTTATCTGCTGGGGCCGAAACTGATCGAGTTGGGCTTTCAGGCCCGTGAAGAGCTGCCGTTGGTGACCCTGGCCGGGCCGTATCTGGATGAGTTGTCGGCATTGACCGGCGACACCATTCACCTGGCGATTCGTGAAGGCGACGAAGTGCTGTACCTGCACAAGAACCCGGGGCGCAATGGCCCGGAAATGCGTTCGCGGGTCGGCCATCGCATGCCGTTGGCGCGCACCGGGATCGGCAAGGCACTGATGCTCGATGATTCGCCGCAAGAGTGGCAGCGCTTGTATGAAGTCAGCCTGCCGGTGGGTGGCAAGAACCAGTTCTGGCCGCAGCACCCGGAGCAATCCTGGGAGCAGTTCGAGCAGCGCATGGTCGAGTACGTGGCTGGCGGTTACGCCTTCGATCTGGAAGATAACGAGCCGTCGATCCGTTGCGTGGCGGCGCCGGTCCGCGATGCCAGTAAACGCATCGTCGCCGGCATCAGCATTGCCAGTACCGTGCCTTACATGCCGCTGGAAAAAATGGCCGAGCTGATTCCCCTGATCAAAGGAGTCACGGCCCGGCTGTCGGCGGAGCTGGGTTGTGGGAGCGAGCTTGCTCGCGATGGTCGATAACGCTAACGCGTATTGTCTGAATGCACGCGGTGTATTGGAGTTTTTCGCGAGCAAGCTCGCTCCTACAGGCAATGATGTAATGCCCGGAATTTCAGGCAACAAAAAGGCCCCCGTTTCGGGAGCCTCGTTGTTCAGGCGTTCGGCTTACATGTTCGGGTAAGTCGGGCCGCCGGCACCTTCCGGCGCCACCCAGGTGATGTTCTGTGCAGGGTCCTTGATGTCGCAGGTCTTGCAGTGAACGCAGTTCTGGGCGTTGATCTGGAAGCGCTTCTCGCCGTCTTCCTTGGTGATCACTTCATACACGCCAGCCGGGCAGTAACGCTGTGCCGGCTCATCGTACAGCGGCAGGTTCTTGCTGATCGGAATGCTCGCATCAGCCAGCTTCAGGTGGCACGGCTGCTCTTCTTCATGGTTGGTACCGGAGATGAACACCGAGCTCAATTTGTCAAAGCTGATCTTGCCGTCCGGTTTCGGGTAGTCGATCTTCTTGCAGTCGGCCGCCAGTTTCAGGCACGCGTAATCCGGCTTGGTGTCGTGCAGGGTGAACGGCAGTTTGCCGCCGAAGATGTTCTGGTCCAGCCAGTTGAAACCACCACCCACGATGGCGCCGAACTTGTGGATCGCCGGGCCGAAGTTGCGGCTGGCGAACAGTTCGTCGTAGAGCCAGCTCTTCTTGAACGCGTCAACGTAGGTGGTCAGTTCTTCGGTGCCGTCCTTCTCTGCGAACAGCGCGTCAGCCACGGATTCGGCGGCGAGCATGCCGGACTTCATCGCGGTGTGGCTGCCTTTGATCTTGGCGAAGTTCAGGGTGCCGAGGTCGCAACCGATCAGCGCGCCGCCCTTGAAGACCATTTTCGGCAGCGAATTCAGGCCACCCTTGCAGATGGCACGGGCGCCGTAGCTGATGCGCTTGCCGCCTTCCAGGTGCTGCTTGAGCACCGGGTGATGCTTGAGGCGCTGGAACTCGTCGAACGGCGACAGGTAGGTGTTGCTGTAGGACAGGTCGACGATCAGGCCGACTACCACCTGGTTGTTTTCCAGGTGATAGAGGAACGAGCCACCGGTGTTCTCGGTGCCCATGATGTCCATCGGCCAACCGGCGGTGTGCACCACCAGGCCTGGCTGGTGCTTGGCCGGGTCGACTTCCCAGATTTCTTTGAGACCGATGCCGTAGTGCTGGGCATCAGCGTCAGTGTCCAGGTTGAAGCGCTTGATCAACTGCTTGCCAATGTGGCCACGGCAACCTTCGGCGAACAGCGTGTATTTGCCACGCAGTTCCATGCCCGGGGTGTACAGGCCTTCCTTCGGATGGCCTTCGCGGTCGACGCCCAGGTCACCGGTGATGATCCCGCGTACCACGCCGTTCTCGTCGATCAGCGCTTCCTGAGCGGCGAAGCCCGGGTAGATCTCCACGCCCAGGTTCTCGGCCTGCTGGGCCAGCCAGCGGCACAGGTTGCCCAGGGAGATGATGTAGTTGCCTTCGTTGTGCATGGTCTTGGGCACAAAGAAGTCTGGAACTTTCTGCGCGCTTTCAGCGTTCTTTAGAACGAAGATGTCGTCGCGGGTGACAGGGGTGTTCAGCGGCGCGCCGAGTTCTTTCCAGTCCGGGAACAGTTCGTTCAGGGCGCGTGGTTCGAACACGGCACCGGACAGAATGTGAGCACCGACTTCGGAGCCTTTTTCGACCACGCAGACGCTGATTTCCTTACCGGCTTCGGCGGCCTTCTGCTTCAAGCGGCAGGCGGCGGAAAGACCAGCGGGGCCGGCACCGACGATGACCACGTCGAATTCCATGTATTCGCGTTCCACAGGTTATCTCCTACTCAAGGCTCAACAGTTTTTTTTCTAATTTGGAGGTTGGGTGTCGCATCCATGAATTCCGGCGCAATGCCGAAAGCGGACAATCGATTGACCACCTTTCTCTTTGGGTGGCGCATTATATCTACACCACTCTCAGCGTCCAATACAAACGTTTGTTTGAATTGGCTCAAAGCCAGAGAAATCAAAGTCACGCGCCTTATGAACGGCTATTTTGGCGTATTGACCGGAATAGGCGTTCCGGTCAAGATACGGGCGGTTTTGCGCTCGCCGTAGGCTGACTGTTGGTTTCAAGAGCACCTCTAAAGACAGGGCGATGGCAGTAGAGAGTGATGCGCCGCGCGGGTTTGCTGCGCAGTTTACACGCCGCGATGTTGAATGACTCGTCAGTCACCACTGACGAACGGTCATCCACAGCATGAGCGATGGTCACTTGACACCTTTGCCGGCGTTTTTGGAGGTGCCCTTGCGCCCGATGAGCATCAACCGCCAGGTTCGCCTAGGCGACTTTCTTTTCACCGGAGAGTAACGAGGAATCCATGAAGGTTCTTGTAGCTGTCAAACGCGTTGTGGATTACAACGTCAAGGTTCGCGTCAAGGCGGACAATTCCGGCGTCGATCTTGCCAACGTCAAGATGTCGATGAACCCGTTCTGCGAGATCGCCGTGGAAGAAGCCGTACGCCTGAAAGAGAAGGGTGTTGCGACTGAAATCGTCGTCGTCTCCGTAGGCCCGTCCACCGCTCAAGAGCAACTGCGCACCGCGCTGGCTCTGGGTGCCGACCGCGCCATCCTCGTCGAGTCCGCCGAAGACCTGACTTCCCTGGCCGTTGCCAAGCTGCTGAAGGCTGTTGTCGACAAGGAACAGCCTCAGCTGGTGATCCTTGGCAAACAAGCCATCGACAGCGACAACAACCAGACCGGCCAGATGCTCGCTGCATTGAGCGGTTACGGTCAGGGCACGTTCGCTTCGAAAGTCGAAATCAGTGGCGACAGCGTTGCTGTAACCCGCG
Source organism: Pseudomonas sp. GM55 (assembly GCF_000282395.1). Lineage (NCBI taxonomy): Bacteria > Pseudomonadati > Pseudomonadota > Gammaproteobacteria > Pseudomonadales > Pseudomonadaceae > Pseudomonas > Pseudomonas sp. GM55. Next base: position 15,911 of record NZ_AKJJ01000041.1, read on the forward strand.
AAATCGACGGCGGCGCGCAGACAGTTTCCCTGAAACTGCCAGCCATCGTCACCACCGACCTGCGTTTGAACGAGCCGCGCTACGCGTCTCTGCCAAACATCATGAAAGCCAAGAAGAAGCCTCTCGAGACGCTGACTCCGGACGCTTTGGGCGTTTCCACCGCCTCCACCAACAAGACCGTGAAAGTCGAAGCGCCTGCTGCACGCAGCGCGGGTATCAAGGTCAAGTCGGTGGCTGAACTGGTCGAGAAACTGAAAAACGAAGCGAAGGTAATCTAATCATGACTATCTTGGTAATCGCCGAACACGACAACAAAGTGCTGGCCCCGGCCACGCTGAACACCGTGGCTGCTGCCGCCAAAATCGGTGGTGACATCCACGTGCTGGTTGCAGGTCAGGGCGCTGGCGCCGTGGCTGAAGCTGCTGCGAAAGTGGCTGGCGTGGCTAAAGTGCTGGTGGCCGACAACGCCGCCTACGCTCACCAGTTGCCAGAAAACGTTGCGCCGCTGGTTGCAGAGTTGGGCAAGGGCTACAGCCACATCCTGGCCGCCGCCACTTCCAACGGCAAAAACATCCTGCCGCGCGTTGCCGCTGCACTGGACGTTGACCAGATCTCCGAGATCATCTCGGTAGAAAGCGCTGACACCTTCAAGCGTCCGATCTATGCCGGTAACGCCATCGCTACCGTTCAATCGAACGCTGCGGTCAAAGTGATCACCGTGCGTGCCACCGGTTTCGACCCGGTGGCAGCTGAAGGTGGTTCGGCGGCCGTTGAAGCCGTTGGCGCTGCTCACGACGCTGGCATCTCCAGCTTCGTTGGCGAAGAGCTTGCTAAATCTGACCGTCCGGAACTGACCGCTGCCAAGATCGTCGTTTCCGGCGGCCGCGGCATGCAGAACGGCGACAACTTCAAACACCTGTACGCCCTGGCCGACAAGCTGGGCGCTGCTGTCGGTGCTTCGCGTGCCGCGGTCGACGCAGGTTTTGTACCGAACGACATGCAGGTCGGTCAGACCGGCAAGATCGTGGCTCCACAGCTGTACATCGCCGTCGGTATCTCCGGCGCGATCCAGCACCTGGCCGGCATGAAAGACTCCAAAGTGATCGTGGCGATCAACAAGGATGAAGAAGCGCCGATCTTCCAGGTGGCCGATTACGGCCTGGTGGCAGACCTGTTCGAAGCCATCCCTGAGCTGGAGAAGCTGGTCTAATCCGGCTGCTTCACTTATAAAGAGCCCGGCCTTTTGGCCGGGCTTTTTTTTGCCCTTCGTTTACCTGTAGGAGCGAGCCTGCTCGCGATGGACTCAAAGATGCCGCGCTTTTCCAGAATGAACGCGTCATCGTTAACGCCCATCGTCGGAACGCCGCCCGGAGCATGCTCGCTCCTACAGGGGATTACCTGATTAGAGTGGGAGTGTGATGCCATGGATCTGCGTCGCCTGTGCGGCTGGTCGTTACTGATAGGGCTGTCGGCTATGCCGGCGCTGTCTTTCGCCGCAGGCAAATGCGAACGCCTTGTGGTAACCGGCAGCCCGGACGCGCCACCGTACCTGTGGCAAGACCCGCAGAATCCCAGACACCTGATCGGTGCCAGCGCCGATTTGCTGCAGCAAGTGGCGGGGGAGTTGGGGCTCAAGGTCGAACTGCTTTATGCCGGCAAACGCGCCCAGGCCCTGGACGAAGTGCGCAGCGGGCGCATGGACATGCTGGCGGACGCAGCGTTGACGGTCAGCGGGCTGGAAACCCTGGATTACATCCATCCACCCTTGCTGGAAAACGACTATCTGGTCTGGACGCGCAAGGACTCGTCGCTGGTCTACAACCAGGCGCAGGACCTGCACGGCCATCCCGGAGCCGTGTCGGAAAAGGCCCGATTGACTCCGCAATTCAGCACCTTTGCCGGACAGCAATTAACCCTCGCACGCACGTCCAACCTGACCCAGGCCTTTCAGAAGCTGCTGTTGGGTGAGGTCGAATTCGTACTGGCAGGACGTTACTCGGGCATGGCGACCGCACAGGCTCTGGGCATGGCTGGTGATTTGGTCGCTCGCTTGCAGCCGGTCGACAAGCCTGGCCTGTACCTGGCGATTTCCCATGACTCGGCCTGCAACGATCCGTGGTTGCGCGGACAGTTGGCCAAAAAGATGACAGAATTGCCCGCGTCCGGACTGACGGAAGCCGTGCTGATGCGCAATATCGAGCGTTGGAAGGCGCAGCGCTCACAACCGCAGCAACCCTCGCAACAACCCGTCAGTACCCCAAAACAGTAGGGATATTTAGTGAGTATTCGACCTCTTTTCGCTGCCGTGGCCTTTGTGCTCCTGGCCGGTTGTGCAACCGATCCTGCGCCGAATGAACAGATTCGCCTGACCGAACAGGCACTCGAACAGGCCAAGGCCGTGGGCGCCACCGCCGACGATGTGCCGGAAATGAAACTGGCCGAAGACAAGTTCAACCGCGCCAAGGGCAACATGACTGATCAATCCTTCAAAAACGCACGCATGCGGGCCGAACAGGCCGAACTCGATGCGCGTCTGGCTGAAGCCAAGGTGTTGACGGCCAAGAGCGAGGAACAGTTGAACGTGCTTAACGCCCGCATCGCCCGCCTGCGCAAGCAACTGGGAGATGCCGAATGAGCCTCAAGAGCAAAGCCATCGGCGGTTTGATCCTGGCAGGCTGCGCCGTGCTGTCTGGTTGCGCCAGCCAGCACAGCGAGAGCGCGTTGCAGCAGGCAGCAACCGATTTTCAGAAGGTCAAGGAAGACTCCAATGTGCTGCGAATCGCCCCCAAGGACGTGATTCGCGCCGGTGAGTCCCTGGCCCGCGCCGATCGTCTGTCCAGCTATTGGGGCAGCGGTTCGGACGTGGTGCATTACGCCTACCTGAGCCAGCGCTACAGCGCTATTGCCCGGGAACACACCAATCAGGCGCTTAACGAAGAGCAAGCGGCAAAACTCGAACTGGAGCGGCAGCGCCTGCAACTGGCACTGCGTGAATCCAAACTGTTCAGCGTGCAGCAGCAGGGCAAATGGCTTGAAGAGCAGATCCTGGCATTGACGACCAGCCAGACCGACCGCGGTCTGGTGATGACATTGGGCGACATGCTGTTTGACACCGGCGAAGCGGAATTGAAACCTTCGGCCAACCGTGTGGTGTTGAAGATCGTGCAGTTCCTGCAACTCAACCCCAAGCGCGTGGTGCGGATCGAAGGTTATACGGACAGTACCGGGGGCAAACAGGAAAACCTCAGGCTGTCCCGCGACCGCGCACAATCGGTGGCTGACGTACTGATGGATCTGGGCATCGACGACAAGCGCATCCAGGTCGAGGGTTATGGCGACGAATATCCGGTGGACGCGAATGCGTCGGAACGGGGGCGAGCGCAAAATCGTCGGGTGGAAATTGTGTTTTCCGACGAAAAGGGCCAGCTCGGCGCTGCCCGCTAAGGGTTGCGTCGCTGGAAAACCCGGCCTGCCATGCAGTGCCGGGTTTTTTTTGGCTGCCGATTACCGCACAAAACAGTACAGATTTTGCTGACACTGCACTGTACGGTCGACTATTGTGGCAACTGTCCCCGTACACTTCTAAACTGTTCCGGTATTGTTTCACACAAGAATAAAATGCCCGTGAAATCGAGTGCTGCGTCATGACCAATCTTTTGCTCTATCAACGTATTGCTCAACAACTGGCCGAAGACATCCGCCGTGGGGTCTATCAGCCGGGAGAGCGCGTGCCTTCGGTGCGCAAGATGAGCTCGCAGCTCAATGTCAGCCATGCGACGGTGTTGCAGGCGTATGCCAATCTCGAAGATCAGGGGCTGATCCGCGCCCGGCCGCAGTCGGGCTATTACGTGCACCAGACGCCGGCACTGACCGCACCGACACCGGACATCGCCCGGGTCGAGCGCCCCGGCCTGGTCACCCGCAGCAGCATCATTCAACAAGTCCTGGTGGAATCCCGTCGTGAAGGCGTGTTCCCGCTGGGCGCCGCAGTGCCGAGTGTCGACTATTTGCCGGTACGGGCACTGCATCAGCAATTGGCCAAAGTCACCCGTTTCCATAGCCCGCGGGCATTCAGTTACATGTTCAGCCCCGGTTTCGAGCCGTTGCGCCGACAGGTGGCGATCCGCATGCGCGATGCGGGCGTGGTGGTCGACCCATCGGAAGTGGTGATCACCCACGGCTGCGTCGATGCGCTGCAGATGTCTTTACGCGTGCTGACCCGTCCGGGCGATCTGATTGCGGCCGAGTCGCCGACCTATTATGGGTTGCTGCAACTGGCCGATCTGTTGGGCCTCAAGGTCATCGAGATCCCCAGTGATCCAGCCACGGGCATGAGCCTGGAAGCCCTGCAACTGGCAGCCAACCAATGGTCGATCAAGGCGTTGGTGCTGACCACCCGCCTGAGTAATCCATTGGGCGGCACCATGCCTGAAGAGCGGCAGAAACAACTGCTGCGCCTGGCGTCGGATTTCGATATCCAGATTGTCGAAGACGATATCTATGGTGAGCTGATGTTCGAACAGGGGCGCACCAAGTCCCTCAAGGCCTACGATCGGCTGGACCGGGTGATCTATTGCTCAAGCTTCTCTAAAACCCTGTCGCCGGGCGTGCGGATCGGCTGGATGATTGCCGGCAAGTATCAGCAGGAAATCCAGCGCTTGCAGACGTTCAGTACGCATTCTGCGTGCAGCGTGACCCAGATGGGTATCGCCGCTTACCTGGAAAATGGCGGGTACGATCGGCATCTGCGCTTCATCCGCCAGGAATACCGCAAGAACCTCAGCGCCTTCCAACTGGCGGTGCAGCAGTATTTCCCGGAAGGCACGCAGATGACCCGGCCTACCGGTGGCTTCATTCTGTGGGTCAGTCTGCCGGGGCGGGTCAACACCCAGGAGTTGCACGTGCGGGCCTTGCAGCAGGGCATCAGTATTGCGCCGGGACTGATCTTCAGTAATACCGAGCAATTCAATCACTGCATTCGCCTCAATTGCGGCACGCCATGGAACCGTGAAGCCGAGCGTGCGTTGATGACCCTGGGCATGCTGGCCACCCAACTCTGCCAGGAGATGGCAGGCGGTTTGTAACAGGCTGCTACTGTGCTTGTCTTGTGGGCTGCAACAGGCGAGCATAGGCACCTCTGCCGTTTGCACCCACCGTGGGACACATGAAACCGATTTTTCCTGCCGCCTGGCTATTGCTCTGCCTGTTTGCGAGTATTCAGCCGGCATCCGTCGTTGCCGCCACCGAGCAGGAACAGGCTACCGGCAGTTTCCACGTAGCACCGATAAAAGCCGAACCTGCAAAAAAAGCCTCGTCGGCCAAAAAAACGGCGGCTCCCGCGAAAAAGCATCCACCCATTGCCTCCAAATCGAAAACGGCCAGCGAAGTGGTAGAGACCGAGCTTCCATCCGCCAAGCTGGACCTGAGCTTGCCCAAGGATATGGTTCAAGAACTGAAGCCGGTCGGAACGGTACCGTTGTCCAGTCGCGAACCGCTGTTGCCCCAGATGTTCGGTGACAAAAGTGGCAGCAGCCCGTTCCAGCTCAACGGCCGTCTGCTCAGTAATGAAATGCAGCTGCAACTGCGCAATGAAGAGCGCCGCGAGGTCGAAGGCGCAGCACTGGATTTCGAGTTCAAACAGTAAGTCGTCAAGATCCGCGAGCCGCAGGGCAGACGCTTTGTCGGAGACTGCCCGGTCACGCTCGTTTGCGTTGAAAAACCCGCCCGCAGGTAATTTAAAACAACTGTTTTAGCGGGTACTCTGTGCCCCGTCCTTTAACACATTGCTCGTCGCGAGGAGCTTGTCGTCATGAAATGCCGTGAGGGCTGTGGCGCGTGTTGCATTGCCCCTTCCATCAGTTCACCGATTCCCGGTATGCCCAACGGCAAAGCCGCGGGGCAGCGTTGCCTGCAACTTTCCCCGGATAACCTGTGCAGTATTTTCGGCCAGCCGGAACGGCCGGCGGTGTGTTCCGCCTTCGAGGCCGACCCCGAGGTGTGCGGGAGCAGCAGCGAGGAAGCCATTCGGCTGATCGGCTGGTGGGAGCAAATGACGGCGGCGTGATGTGTTCTACGAACGGAACTTCAACAATAAGGAATAAGACTATGGGTTCGCTGCATCGTATTGCTGTGCTGTGTGGTTTGACGGTTGTGCTGGCTACCTCGGCGGCCCAGGCCGAAGACTGGAAAGTCAAAAAAGACGAAGACGGCATCAAGATCTCCCTGAGTGAAGTGGCCGGGTCCGACTACAAGGCCTACCAGGGCGTCACGCTGATGAAGACCACTGTGGCCAAGCTGCGTGCGTTGCAGGACGACGTGTCCGGAGCCTGCGCCTGGATTCACGAATGCAAAACCCAGAAGCTGCTCAAGCACGAAGGTAACCAGAGCTGGACCTACACTCAGTTCAACACCCCGTGGCCGGTTACTCCCCGTGATTCGGTGCTGCACGTCACCACCATCGAAGGTGCCGATGGCAGCCTGACCCGCAAACTCGAAGGCGTACCGAAATACCTTCCTGAAGAAAAAGGCTTCGTCCGGGTCGCCAAGGTCGATGGTTTCTGGAAGTTCGTACCCAAGGGCGACCAGATCGAAGTGACCTATCAGGTGCACACCGAACCGGGCGGCAGCGTGCCGTCGATGGTGGCCAACAAGTTCGTGGTGGATGCCCCGTTCAATACCTTGAAAGCTCTCAAGGAACGCGCCGAGAAGTAACTGTGTCGTTCTTTTGAGGTGACTTCGTAGCGCCCCGACTCGATCGGGGCGTTTGCGTTTTTGACCGGTGCGCAGGCTTTAATTTGTTTCCGGATATGCGTTGCACGAAATTTTCACCAACTCTCCAAGACAATTTGCCGGCTCTCGCGCAACACGCTGCGTATTCCTGAATGCAGGATGAAAGAGTCGGGATGAGGGTAGTTATCAATGGCAATGCTGCCGTTGATCGTGCAACATTTGCGCACCGCGCAAACCCCGGGCCTTGTTACGGGCCGAAAAGAGGGCAAGGCGCAGCTGTATTTTCGAAACTTAAACTTCCAATGGGTCCTAAAACGACATGGCAATCCCGGACGCCCTGAATCAGCAGCGAGCCTCTAGTCGCCTGCTGCAACCGACCGTCAAATCGCATCTGGCCTACACGCTGTTGTGTGCCTTGGTCATGATGGTCATGTTCAGCCTGCTGCGCGTCGCGCTGCTGGTTTACAACCGCTCGATGATCCTCGACACACCGGCCTCGACTTTCCTTGAGGCATTCGCCAACGGTCTGCGCTTCGACGTGCGCCTGGTGGTCTATCTCAGCATTCCATTGCTGCTGGCATTGTTCAGCGCCCGGGCCATGGCCGCACGCGGGCTGTTCCGTCTCTGGCTGACGGTCGTCTCCAGCATTGCGCTGTTCCTGGGCCTGATGGAAATGGACTTCTACCGTGAGTTCCACCAGCGCCTCAACGGCTTGGTCTTCCAGTACGTCAAGGAAGATCCGAAAACCGTGATGAGCATGCTCTGGTACGGTTTCCCGGTGGTTCGCTACCTGCTGGCATGGGCCGTGGGCACCTGGATCCTGAGCCTGGCATTCAAGGGCGCCGACCGTGCAACCCGTCCCCGTGGCCCGTTCAGTGGCGGCAGTATCGGCACCCGCCAGGTTGCCCCATGGTACGCGCGCATCGCGGTATTCGTGGTGTGCCTGCTGGTTTGTGTGGTCGCTGCGCGTGGCACTTTGCGTCAAGGTCCGCCATTGCGTTGGGGTGACGTCTACACCACCAACTCGATTTTCGCCAACCAGTTGGGCCTCAACGGTACCCTGCAATTGGTGGCGGCTGCCAAGAGCCGGATGTCCGAGGAACGCGACAACATCTGGAAGGCCACCTTGCCGCAGGAGCAAGCCCAGCAAATCGTGCGTGACATGTTGGTGCTGCCGGACGAAAAACTGGTTGAGGCCGATATCGCCGCCGTACGTCGTGACTACACGCCGCCGGCCGACAAGACGCTGCCGATCAAGAACGTCGTGGTGATCCTGATGGAAAGCATGGCCGGTCACTCGGTCGGAGCGTTGGGTGGCCCGGACAACATCACGCCGTACCTCGACAAACTGTCGAAGGAAGGCCTGCTGTTCGACCGCTTCTTCTCCAACGGTACCCATACCCACCAGGGTATGTTCGCCACCATGGGGTGCTTCCCGAACCTGCCGGGTTTCGAATACCTGATGCAGACCCCGGAAGGCAGCCACAAGCTGTCTGGCCTGCCGCAATTGCTCAGTGCCCGTCACTATGACGACGTGTACGTCTACAACGGCGATTTCGCCTGGGACAACCAGTCGGGCTTCTTCAGCAACCAGGGCATGACCAACTTCATCGGCCGTAACGACTTCGTTAACCCGGTGTTCTCCGACCCGACCTGGGGCGTGTCCGACCAGGATATGTTCGATCGCAGCCTGCAAGAGCTCAAGGCGCGGGAAAACGGCAAGCCGTTCTATGCCTTGCTGCAAACCCTGTCCAACCACACGCCATACGCCTTGCCGACGCCATTGCCGGTCGAGCGCGTGACCAATCGCGGCAACCTGAACGAGCACTTGACCGCCATGCGTTATGCGGACTGGGCGCTGGGCCAGTTCTTTGAAAAGGCCCGCAAGGAGCCGTACTTCAAGGAAACCCTGTTCATCGTTGTCGGTGACCACGGTTTTGGCAACGAACAGCAGATCACCGAAATGGACCTGGGCCGCTTCAACATCCCGATGCTGATGATCGCACCGGGCATCCAGGAGAAGTTCGGCCAGCGTGACCATACCGTGGGCACCCAGATCGACATCGTACCGACCATCATGGGCCGCCTGGGCGGCGAAACCCGCCAGCAATGCTGGGGCCGCGACCTGCTCAACCTGCCTGAGGGCGACAAGGGTTTTGGTGTGATCAAACCTTCGGGCAACGAGCAGACCACGGCCATCCTCAGCGACGACCAGATCCTGGTGTTGCCGAAGGAAAAGGACATGGCGCCAAAGTTGTACCAGTATGAAATGGGCGCAACGGCGCACGCCGAGATCATTGACGATGCACCGCGTACCGCCGAGTTGAAACTCAAGCTCGAAGCGTTCCTGCAAACCGCGACGAAGAGCCTGCTGGACAACACCGCCGGTGTCGTTCACGGCACACCGCAGTAAGTTGTGACGCAATGGAAAAGAGGCCCTTCAAGGGCCTCTTTTTTTTGCCTGGCGAATTTTTATATTCGCCCGAGCAAGAGCAGGACCAACAGTACCACCAACACCACGCCGAGGATTCCGGATGGGCCATAACCCCAACTTCTGGAGTGCGGAAAGACCGGTAAACCACCGATCAGTAACAGGATCAGAATGATGATCAGTATTGTGCCCATGTCTGTTTCCTTGTCGAAAATGCAGTGGATTGACCCTGCCAATCAAGGTCAGCGGGAATGAAGTGAATTCGAGCTGCTTAATAAGTCCGACTCTCGCGCTCGCAGGATAATTCCAGATTTTTTTCAAGTATTTCGAACAGGTCTTTAACTTCTTGTTGTTGCATTAGTTACTTCAGACGCTCCCGCGGTTTGCTCGGGCCATTCAGCAATCTGATGGAGCGTGGGTCAGGCAATTTCCTTCGCTACACTCGATGCATCTTCCGAGAACAACAAGGCTGTTTGCTATGCAAAATCGCATGATGATCACTGGTGCAGGCTCTGGCCTGGGTCGCGAAATCGCGCTGCGCTGGGCGCGTGAAGGCTGGCAACTGGCCTTGTCAGACGTCGCTGAGCCCGGCTTGCAGGAAACCCTCAAGCTGGTTCGCGAAGCCGGTGGTGATGGTTTTATCCAGCGCTGCGACGTGCGCGATTACAGCCAGTTGACGGCGTTCGCCCAGGCCTGCGAAGTCAAGCTCGGCGGCATCGATGTCATCGTCAACAACGCAGGTGTAGCCTCTGGCGGCTTCTTCAGTGAGTTGTCCCTGGAGGATTGGGACTGGCAGATCGCGATCAACCTGATGGGCGTGGTCAAGGGCTGCAAGGCTTTCCTGCCATTGCTGGAAAAAAGCAAAGGCAAGATCATCAACATCGCGTCCATGGCCGCGCTGATGCAAGGCCCGGCGATGAGCAACTACAACGTGGCCAAGGCGGGCGTGGTGGCGTTGTCCGAAAGCCTGCTGATCGAGCTGGCGCATCAGGAAGTGGGCGTGCATGTGGTGTGTCCGTCGTTCTTCCAGACCAACCTGCTGGACTCGTTTCGCGGCCCGACGCCGGCCATGAAGGCCCAGGTCGGCAAGTTGCTGGAGAGCTCGCCGATCAGCGCCGCCGACATCGCCGACTACATCTATCGGCAGGTTGCTGCCGACGAGTTCATGATCCTGCCCCACGAACAGGGCCGCATGGCCTGGGCGATCAAACAGAAGAACCCGCAACTGCTCTACAACGAAATGACCGCCATGGCCGACAAAATGCGCGCCAAGGCCAGGCAATCCGCAAGCTGATCTTGCTCGCAGGCAACGCTGTGGTTAGGGTGGCCGCCATCGGCCATCCTCGCGAGACGCTTGCATGCTCAATTACCTGTGGTTTTTCCTCGCCGCGCTGTTCGAAATTGCCGGGTGCTTTGCCTTCTGGGTGTGGCTGCGTCAGGGTAAAAGCATGTGGTGGGTGGTGCCGGCGCTCATCAGCCTGACCCTGTTCGCCCTGCTGCTGACCCGTATTGAAGCCACCTACGCCGGCCGCGCCTACGCCGCTTACGGCGGCATCTATATCATTGCGTCCATCGGCTGGTTGGCCGTGGTCGAGCGGATTCGTCCGCTGGGATCGGACTGGCTCGGCGTGGCGCTGTGTGTGCTCGGCGCAAGTATCATCCTGTTCGGGCCGCGATTTTCCGCACCCTGACGGATCGTCCCTGCAATCATCCGGCTTGTCAGACCTCTCCGTAAGCAGGGTATGTCGTGGCTGTCGGTCCAGACTGGTTTGCTGCCGGAGCATTGCAGGCCTGCGGCAGGCCGCGCAACTTCAAGGGCCAGAAAAAACCGGCGAAAACCAAGGGACGCTGAAGGCCTCAGTCAAACAGGTGCTTGGGCACGTCGTGCTTGAGCATCAGTTGGCATTGCTCGCTTTCAGGGTCGAAGACAATCAGTGCCTGCCCCTTGGTCAAGGCCTGGCGCACGCGCAACACGCGGGTTTCCAGGGGCGTGTCGTCACCATTGTCCGTCCCGTCGCGGGTCACGAAATCCTCGATCAGACGGGTGAGGGTGTCGACTTGAAGTTGGTCGTAGGGGATCAGCATAGGCACCTCGGTTCAATCAATGGCGCGATGCTACGGCGAATGCGAGATTGCCGCTAGTTTGGTCGTTTTATGTAGTTCGATCAGCTGCCATCGCGAGCAAGCTCGCTCCCACAGGGAGCAGCGGCGAACCGGATATCGTATTCACCACCGATCAACTGTGTGCGAGCTTGCTCGGGGCGGCGTTCCGACGATAGCGGTTTACCAGGCAATGTAGATCCAGGATCAGTTCTCCGACCGCTGCCCCACCAGACTGTCCACCGACGGCACCCGCGTATCGCTTTCCATCTGGGTATCGTGTTCGAGCTGATGGCTGAAGCGGTCCAGTGACCCTTTGGCCGGTTGCGCATCGCTGGCAAACACTGGCGGGCTGAGGATGTACGCACCGAGCAGGCGACTCAGGGCGGCGAGGCTGTCGATGTGGGTGCGTTCGTAACCGTGGGTGGCGTCGCAGCCGAAGGCGAGCAGGGCGGTGCGAATGTCGTGGCCGGCAGTTACCGCCGAATGTGCATCGCTGAAGTAGTAGCGGAACAGGTCCCGGCGTGCCGGCAGCTCGTTGTCGCTGGCCAGGCGCAGGAGGTGGCGCGACAGGTGATAGTCGTAGGGCCCGCCGGAGTCTTGCATCGCGATGCTCACCGCGTGCTCGCTGGAGTGTTGGCCAGGTGCGACCGGTGCAATGTCGATGCCGACGAATTCACTGACGTCCCAGGGCAATGCCGCCGCGGCGCCACTGCCGGTTTCCTCGGTGATGGTGAATAGCGGATGGCAGTCGATCATCAGGTCCTGGCCACTGTCGACGATAGCCTTGAGCGCTGCCAGCAGCGCGGCCACCCCGGCCTTGTCGTCGAGGTGGCGGGCGCTGATGTGGCCGCTTTCGGTGAACTCCGGTAGCGGGTCGAAGGCGACGAAATCGCCGACGCTGATGCCCAGCGACTCGCAGTCGGCGCGGGTGGTGCAGTAGGCGTCCAGACGCAACTCGATGTGATCCCAACTGATCGGCAGCTCATCCACGGCGGTATTGAACGCGTGCCCGGACGCCATCAGCGGCAACACGCTGCCGCGGATCACGCCGTTGTCGGTAAACAGGCTGACCCGACTGCCTTCGGCAAAGCGGCTGGACCAGCAGCCGACCGGCGCGAGGGTCAGGCGGCCGTTGTCCTTTACCGCCCGCACCGCCGCGCCGATGGTGTCCAGGTGGGCGGAAACGGCGCGGTCAGGGCTGTTCTTCTTGCCCTTGAGCGTGGCGCGAATGGTGCCGCGACGGGTCAGCTCGAAGGGAATGCCCAGTTCTTCAAGGCGTTCGGCGACGTAGCGCACGATGGTGTCGGTGAACCCGGTGGGGCTGGGAATGGCGAGCATTTCCAGCAGCACTTTTTGCAGATAACCGAGGTCCGGTTCGGGGATTTTGCTGGTCATGGAAACTCCTGATGAGTTGAGGGCATCGATGGTTTCGATGAAAAGGTTTGTGGCTACCTGTCAGGCCGCCTTCGCGAGCAGGCTCGCTCCCACATTGGATTGCATTCTCCTGTGGGAGCGAGCCTGCTCGCGAAGGGGCCAGTCCTGACAACACAGAACTACGAGACCGCCGGTTGACTGTGCGGAAACAACAAATCCACAAACCGCTCCGCCGTGGGCTGCGGTTCGTGGTTAGCCAGCCCGGCCCGCTCGTTGGCTTCGATAAACACGTATTCGGGCTGATCGGCGGCGGGCACCATCAAATCCAGGCCAACCACGGCGATGTCCAGCGCCCGCGCGGCGCGAATGGCGGCATCTGCCAGCGTCGGATGCAGAATCGCGGTGACATCCTCGAGTGTTCCGCCGGTATGTAGATTCGCTGTACGTCGTACGAACAGACGCTCACCAGCCGGCAGAATGCTGCTGTAGTCATGACCGGCTGCATTCAAGGTGCGCCGGGTCTCGTGATCCAGCGGGATCTTGCTTTCACCGCCCGTGGCGGCTTGTCGGCGCCGGCTCTGGGCTTCGATCAGCGTGCCGATGGAGTGCTGACCATCGCCCACCACTTCGGCGGGGCGGCGAATCGCAGCGGCGACCACTTCAAAACCAATCACCAGAATCCGCAGATCAAGGCCTTCGTGGAAGCTTTCCAGCAGAACGCGGCTGTCAAAGTGGCGGGCCGCTTCGATGGCGTGCTGAACTTCTTCGATGGTCTGCAAATCCACCGCCACGCCCTGGCCCTGTTCGCCGTCCAGCGGTTTGACCACCACTCTGATGTGCTCATCGAGGAACGCCAGATTGTCATCGGCGGTACCGGCCAGTTGCTGTGCCGGCAGGTTCAACCCGGCATCCTTGAGCACTTTGTGGGTCAGGCTTTTGTCCTGGCACAGACTCATGCTGATGGCGCTGGTCAGGTCGCTCAGGGATTCACGGCAGCGTATCCGGCGCCCGCCATGGCTGAGGGTGAACAACCCGGCGTCGGCGTCATCGACTTGCACATCAATGCCACGACGGTGTGCTTCCTCGACAATGATCCGCGCGTACGGATTGAACGCGGCCTCCGGGCCGGGCCCGAGAAACAACGGTTGATTGATGCCGTTCTTGCGCTTGATGGCGAAGGTCGTCAGGTTGCGAAAACCGAGCTTGGCGTAAAGGTTTTTCGCCTGGCGGTTGTCGTGCAGCACGGACAGGTCGAGGCAAGCGAGCCCGCGACTCATGAAATGCTCGATCAAATGCCGCACCAGCACTTCACCGACACCCGGCCGCGCACAATGCGGGTCGACCGCCAGGCACCACAGGCTGCTGCCGTTTTCCGGATCGTTGAAGGCCTTGTGGTGGTTGAGGCCCATGACGCTGCCGATGACCGCGCCGCTGTCCTCGTCTTCGGCCAACCAGTACACCGGGCCGCCCAGGTGACGCGCAGTGAGCAGGGTGGCGTCGATCGGCAGCATGCCGCGCGCCTGATACAGCTGATTGATCGCCTGCCAGTCGGCCTCGCTTTGCGCGCGTCGAATGCGGAACCCGCGAAACACCCGGGTCGCTTGACGGTAATCGCTGAACCACAGACGCAAGGTGTCGGACGGGTCGAGAAACAGCTGAGTCGGCTCCAGCCCCAGCACTTGCTGGGGCGCGGCGACGTACAGCGCAATGTCCCGCTCGCCGGGCTGTTCGTTGAGCAACTCCCTGGCGAGGCTCGCGGCATCGGCAAAGGTGTGGCCGATCAACAAACGGCCCCAGCCGCAATGCACGGCAATCGGTGCTCCGCCGAGTTCACTGCCATCCTCGGCCAGACGAGCCTGCAAGCGTTCGTAGGAAGGTGACTGGCCGCGCAACAGGCGTTGGCTGAAAGCCGTGGCATGAGGTTTCATCGGTCAGATTCCTTGTTCGCTGAGCCACAGGTTGAGGGCCGCCAGTTGCCACAGCTTCGAACCGCGCAACGGCGTCAATTGTCCCTGTGGATCAGTTAGCAGACGGTCGAGCATCGTGGGGTTGAACAGGCCGCGATCCTGGCTGGGATCGAGCAGCAACTCGCGCACCCAGTCCAGCGTATCGCCCTGTAAATGCTTGAGGCCCGGCACCGGGAAGTAACCTTTCTTGCGGTCGATCACTTCAGCGGGAATCACCTGCCGCGCAGCTTCTTTCAGGACTTGCTTGCCGCCGTCCGGCAGTTTGAAGCGTCCCGGAATCCGTGCCGACAGCTCCACCAGGCGGTAGTCGAGAAACGGCGTGCGTGCTTCCAGACCCCAGGCCATGGTCATGTTGTCGACGCGTTTGACCGGGTCATCCACCAGCATCACTGTGCTGTCCAGGCGCAAGGCCTTGTCCACCGCCGCATCGGCACCGGGCTGGGCGAAATGGGCTTTGACGAAGTCGCCAGCGGCGTCAGTCGCGGTCAGCCATGTCGGTTGCACGGTGGCGGCGTAGTCGTCGTAACTGCGGTCGAAAAACGCTTCGCGGTACGCCGCGTATGGATCGCTCGCACCATCCACCTGTGGATACCAGTGGTAACCGGCGAACAGTTCGTCGGCGCCCTGGCCGCTTTGCACCACCTTGCAATGTTTGGCCACCTCCCGGGACAACAGGTAAAAGGCGATGCAGTCGTGGCTGACCATCGGTTCGCTCATGGCGCGGAACGCGGCGGGCAGTTGTTCGATGATCTCTTTTTCATCGATGCGTAATTGGTGGTGCCGGGTGCCATAGTGTTTGGCGATCAGATCCGAATACTGGAACTCGTCACCGCGCTCGCCACCGGCATCCTGGAAGCCGATGGAGAAGGTCGACAGATTGTCCACGCCAACTTCCCGTAACAAGCCCACCAGCAGGCTTGAATCGACGCCACCGGACAGCAGCACGCCGACATCCACTGCCGCACGTTGACGAATCGCTACCGCTTCGCGGGTGCTGTCGAGCACACGGTCGCGCCAGTCTTCGAGGGTCAGGTTCATTTCATCGGCATGCGGGCCGTAGGGCAGGGACCACCAGGTTTTCTGCTCGGTGCGACCGTCGGCTTCGATGCGCATCCAGGTGGCCGGCGGCAGCTTTTCAATGCCCGCCAGCAAGGTGCGCGGTGCCGGGACCACGGCGTGGAAATTCAGATAATGATTGAGGGCTACCGGATCGAGAAGCGGATTGATGTCGCCGCCCTTGAGCAATGCTGGCAGCGCGGAAGCAAAGCGCAGGCGCTGGCCGGTGCGTGACAGGTACAACGGTTTCACGCCGAGACGGTCGCGGGCGATGAACAGGCATTGGGCATCGCGCTCCCAGACAGCTAAAGCAAACATGCCATTGAGCTTCGGCAGCAGGGCTTCGCCCCAGGCGTGATAACCCTTGAGCAACACTTCGGTGTCGCCACCGGAATAGAAGGCGTAACCCAGGCTTTCAAGCTCGGCGCGCAGTTCAGGAAAGTTGTAGATCGCGCCGTTGAAGGCCAGGGACAGACCCAATTGCGGGTCGATCATCGGCTGCGCCGAGCCGTCCGACAGGTCCATGATTTTCAGGCGCCGATGGCCCAGGGCAACCGGCCCCTGGCTGTGAAAGCCCCACGCGTCGGGGCCGCGAGGGGCCAGGTGATGGGTGATTCGTTCAATGGCTGCAAGGTCTGCAGGTTGATGATCAAAACGTAATTCGCCAGCTAATCCGCACATAAATTCCTTACCGGTTTTTCCGTTGGGGAGGGTCAATCGATACCGCGCCGAAATGGCGGGTACTCAGAGACTGACCCACCTCGGTAAGGGGAGTTTTAGATTAATGAGTTATAAGCGGGCGAGCCCCGGGCCGAGAGCCGCTGTGCGGGCGCCCTCGACGGCGGTATCGACTACTTGCCCCGGATCAGGCACCGCAAGGCAAACCGATTGGGATGACAGGCTTCGGCCACGCTTCTGGGCAACGGCAGGGGCTCATTGTCCAGCCACGCCGCCAGCAGCTCCCCGGACAATGGCGCAGTGATCAGACCACGCGAACCGTGGCCGCTGTTGACGTATAAACCGTCGAGCCATGGGCATGCGACGTCGGGCACCTGCCGGGCATCCTTGCCCAGTGCGGCATAGGCTTCGGCAAACGACTGCGCGTCGGCCAACGGGCCGACGATCGGCAGATAGTCAGGGCTGGTGCAGCGAAAGGCGGCGCGACCCTGGAGGCTTTCAGGGGCGAGGCGGTCGATCGCCAGGCGGGTGACCAGATCGTGGGAAATCTCTTCGAGCATGGCCAGGTTGCCCAGGTGTTCTGCGGTGGTCGGCGTCAGGTCATCGCTCTTGAAATCGAAACTGGCCCCCAGGGTGTGTTCGCCCAAACGCCCGGGGGCGACATAGCCTTCGGCACAGACCACCGTGCCCAGAGCCTGGCTTTGCGGGGTTTGCGCCAGGCGGGTGATTTGCCCGCGGATACGTTTGAGCGGCAACCCGGCACTTTCGGGAAAACGCTGGATGTCGGCGGCACCGGCGAGCACCACGACCGGTGCGCTGGCGAGCAAGCGCTCGCCATCCCAGGCCTGCCACTGGCCATCGGCCTTGCGCAGTTCGAGCACATCGTGATGTACATGCAGATGAACGTTTGGATGAGCGGCTTGCCATTGGCACAGAGCCGGTGGGTGCACCCAGCCGCCTTCGGGATAGAACAGGCCGCCGTGTGCCAGGCCGATCCCGGACACCGCCTGTGCCTCGGGTTGATCCAGCAGGTGCAGCAAGTCCACCGGAAATGCCGCCGCCAATTGCATCTGGCGTTCGGCTTCCTTGGCGTTGAACGCCAGTTGCAGCACGCCGCAGTCATCCCAGTCGCTGCCACGCTGCAAGTGTTCGAGCAGTCTGCGGGTGTAGCCAAATCCGCTGACGATCATTTGCGACAGCGCCGTGCCATGGGCCGATAACTTCAGGTAGAGCACGCCCTGTGGGTTGCCCGAGGCTTCCTGGGCAATGGCGTCGTGGCGTTCCAGCAATGTCACTTGCCAGCCCCGCGCGGCGAGGCTGGCGGCGCTGGCACAACCGGCCAGCCCGGCACCGATCACCAGTGCCTGACGCTCGCCGGCCAGTGGAGCCGGGCGAGCAAACCAGGGTTTGTCCAGGGCCGGGGCCAGCGTTTCCTGAGGCCAGCCGAGGAACTCGCCGCGCAGGATTTCCCATTTGTGGCCGATGCCGGGGATGCGTTTCATCTTGAAGCCGGCGGCATTGAGCAGGCGTCGCACCCAGCCAGTGCTGGTGAAGGTGCTGATGGATGCACCGGGAGCGGCCAGGCGCGCCAGTTCGGCAAACAATTCGGCGGTCCACATGTCGGGGTTTTTCGCCGGAGCGAAACCGTCGAGGAACCAGGCGTCGATTCGGGCATCGAGTTGGGGCAGTTGTTCCAGCGCATCGCCGATCAGCAGGGTCAGGGTGACGCGGCCGTTGTCCAGCGTCAGGCGCTGAAAGCCCTGATGGATCGCCACGTACTGCGCCAGCAATTGATCGGCAAACACCTTGAGTTCCGGCCACAGTGCCAGGGCCCGTTGCAGGTCGGCCGGGCTCAACGGGTACTTTTCGACGCTGACAAAATGCAGCCGAGCCCCGGCCGCCGCGTGTTGCTCGAACACCTGCCAGGCGCACAGAAAATTCAGCCCGGTACCGAATCCCGTTTCACCGATGACCAGTCGCCCGCCCTCGGGCAAGGTCGCAAAGCGTTCGGCCAAACGGTTCTGCTCGATAAATACATAGCGGGTTTCGTCCAGCCCCGACTGGTCGGAGAAATACACATCGTCGAACACTCGCGAATACGGGCGACCTTGGTCGTCCCAGTCGAGTTGGGCGTGGGGCAATACAGGTTTCATGGCAGGCTCGGCAACGGCAAGGTCGCCATTCTAGCCGATCGGCGGAGTGACCAAGCTCTTTGTGGCGAGGGGGACCATCAGGAAAATCTCTGCTGGCCTTCAGTTCAATCCGCTAGGCTTGCTCACATCTGGAAGGGAGCCGCTCATGTTTGAATCTGCTGAAATCGATCACGCCATCGACAAAGACATCTATGACGCCGAAGTACCGGCCCTGCGCGAAGCGTTGCTCGAAGCGCAATTCGAATTGCAGCAGCAACGCCGGTTTCCGGTGATCGTTTTGATCAACGGCATCGAAGGCGCCGGCAAGGGCGAGACGATCAAGTTACTCAACGAGTGGATGGACCCGCGCTTGATCGAGGTTCGCACGTTTGATCAGCAAACCGACGAAGAGCTGGCGCGGCCACCGGCCTGGCGTTACTGGCGGATGCTCCCGGCCAAGGGCCGCATGGGGATTTTCTTCGGCAACTGGTACAGCCAGATGCTGCAGGGACGGGTCCATGGCGAGTTCAAGGATCCGCGACTCGACCAGGCGATCAATTCCGCCGAGCGCCTGGAAAAGATGCTGTGCGATGAAGGTGCGCTGATCTTCAAGTTCTGGTTCCACCTCTCCAAGAAGCAAATGAAGGCACGCCTCAAGGCGCTGGCCGACGACCCGCTGTACAGTTGGCGCATCAGCCCGCTGGACTGGCAACAGTCGCAAACCTACGACAAATTCGTGAAGTACGGCGAGCGCGTCCTGCGCCGCACCAGCCGCGACTATGCACCCTGGCATGTGATCGCCGGGGCGGATGCACATTATCGCAGCCTGGCCGTGGGGCGGATTCTGCTGGAGGGGCTGCACGGCGCATTGCAGCGGCCGACGATCCATCCGGAAAAGGTCAGCGCCGCGCCAGTGTTTCCCAGTGTCGATCAAGTGAACCTGCTCGACAGCCTGGACCTGACCCAGCAGCTGGACAAAGAAGATTACGAAGAACAGCTGATCACCGAACAGGCGCGGTTCTCCGGGTTGATGCGTGACAAACGCATGCGCCGCCATGCGTTGGTGGCGGTGTTCGAGGGCAACGACGCGGCCGGCAAGGGCGGGGCGATTCGCCGGGTAGCGGCAGCGCTTGATCCGCGCCAGTACAGCATCGTGCCGATTGCCGCGCCCACCGAAGAAGAACGGGCGCAACCGTATCTGTGGCGTTTCTGGCGGCACCTTCCGGCCCGGGGCAAGTTCACTGTGTTCGACCGCTCCTGGTATGGCCGGGTGCTGGTGGAGCGCATCGAGGGTTTCTGCAGTCCGGCAGACTGGCTGCGCGCCTACAGCGAGATCAACGATTTCGAGGAGCAGGTTACCGACGCCGGTGTGATCGTGGTCAAGTTCTGGCTGGCCATCGACAAACAGACGCAACTGGAGCGCTTCCAGGAACGCGAGGAAATTTCTTTCAAACGCTTCAAGATCACTGAGGACGACTGGCGCAACCGTGAAAAATGGGACGACTATCGTGCGGCGGTCGGCGACATGGTCGACCGTACCAGCACCGAGATTGCGCCATGGACTCTGGTGGAAGCCAACGACAAGCGCTGGGCGCGGGTCAAGGTCTTGCGCACCATCAATCGGGCACTGGAGGAGGCTTTCGAAAAATCCGACCGGCGTGAACGCAAGAAGGGCAAGGGCAAGGATTGAGGCGATGGTTGCGCATACGCGGGATGAATGATTGTCGCAGTCGGTAATTGGGTGGGCTTATGCTCGATCCACTCTCAACCGATAACAACAATGAGGTATGCCATGCGTGAAGTGGTGATTGTCGACAGCGTGCGGACCGGCCTGGCCAAATCCTTTCGCGGTAAATTCAATATGACTCGCCCGGACGACATGGCGGCCCATTGTGTGAACGCGCTGTTGGCGCGCACTGGTATCGATCCGGCGAGCGTCGAGGACTGCATCGTTGGCGCCGGTTCCAACGAAGGTGCCCAGGGCTTCAACATCGGCCGCAACGTCGCGGTGCTGTCGGGCCTGGGCATCGGTACGGCCGGCATGACCCTCAATCGTTTCTGTTCCTCGGGCTTGCAGGCGATTGCCATTGCCGCGAACCAGATCGCCTCGGGTTGCAGTGACATCATCGTCGCTGGTGGCGTTGAGTCCATCAGCCTGACCATGAAAAGCGTCAACACCGATAACCTGATCAACCCGCTGCTCAAGGAGCAGGTGCCGGGCATCTACTTCCCGATGGGCCAGACCGCCGAGGTCGTTGCCCGTCGCTACAACGTCAGCCGCGAACAACAGGATCTGTACGCCCTGCAAAGCCAGCAGCGTACTGCCCAGGCGCAAGCCGCCGGGCTGTTCAGCGACGAAATCGTGCCGATGGCGGTGAAATACCGCGTCGAAGACAAGGCGACAGGTCAGGCGCAGATTCTCGATGGCATCGTCGACCGCGATGACTGCAACCGCCCGGACACCACTCTGGAAAGTCTGGCCGGGTTGAAGCCGGTGTTCGCCGACGATGGCTCGGTCACGGCCGGCAACTCCTCGCAGCTGTCGGATGGCGCGTCCATGACTCTGGTGATGAGCCTGGAAAAAGCCCTGGAACTGGGGCTCAAGCCGAAAGCGTTCTTCCGCGGTTTTACCGTGGCCGGTTGCGCGCCGGACGAGATGGGCATCGGCCCGGTGTTTTCGGTACCGAAACTGCTCAAGGCCAAGGGCTTGCGGATTGACGACATCGACCTGTGGGAACTCAACGAAGCGTTCGCCTCGCAGTGCTTGTACAGCCGCAACCGGCTGGAAATCGACAACACCCGGTACAACGTCAACGGTGGGTCGATTTCCATCGGTCACCCGTTCGGCATGACCGGATCACGCCAGGTCGGGCATCTCGTTCGCGAATTGCAGCGACGCAATCTGCGCTACGGCATCGTCACCATGTGCGTGGGTGGCGGGATGGGGGCAACCGGGCTGTTTGAAGCGGTGCGGTAAGCCTCGATATTTCTCGTTGTCAGTAAGATAGCCATCGCGAGCAAGCTCGCTCCCACAGTGTTTTGCGGCGATCATTAATCTTGTGTACGCCACAAAACCTGTGGGAGCGAGCTTGCTCGCGATGGGCGTGCCACGGTCAAAAAACATCACCTGAAGATTACGACCCGCACAGTTTCATTCGCGGCCAGACCGAAACTGTCCCTGTGTACGCCACCGCTGCGGGCCTAGAATGACGGCTCCTGTACTTTGGCATTGGGGTTCACATGCACGTTTCATCGGGTCGCTGGGTCTACGGTCTGTTCCTGGCCTTGTTGACCGCGTTGTTGTGGGGAATCCT
The DNA here is from genome assembly GCF_000282395.1 of Pseudomonas sp. GM55. Lineage (NCBI taxonomy): Bacteria > Pseudomonadati > Pseudomonadota > Gammaproteobacteria > Pseudomonadales > Pseudomonadaceae > Pseudomonas > Pseudomonas sp. GM55. Next base: position 37,695 of record NZ_AKJJ01000041.1, read on the forward strand.
GCCGATCAAGCTCAAGCAGGTGTTGCTGGTGATGGACCCGGTGACGGTGACCTGGTTTCGCCTGATGGTGTCCGGCGGCTGTCTGTTCATTTACCTGGCTGCGACGAAACGCCTGCCCAGCCGTAAAGTGCTTGGCCCGCGTGGGGGCTGGCTGGTGCTGATGGCTGTGCTCGGCCTGGTGGGCAATTACGTGTTGTATCTGATGGGACTCAACCTGCTCAGCGCCGGCACGGCGCAACTGGTGGTGCAGATGGGGCCGATCATGCTGCTGATTGCCAGCGTGTTTGTGTTCAAGGAACGCTTCAGCCTGGGGCAGGGGATTGGCCTGTTGGTGCTTCTGATTGGCTTTGCACTGTTTTTCAATCAGCGCTTGAGCGAGCTGCTCACATCGTTGACCGATTACACCGCCGGCGTGTTGCTGGTGCTGCTGGCGTCCACAGTCTGGACCTTCTATGCCCTGGGGCAAAAGCAATTGCTGACAGTGTGGAATTCGCTGCAAGTGATGATGGTGATCTACCTGTTTTGCGCGCTGCTGTTAACGCCGTGGGTGCATCCGCTCGAAGCCTTGCAACTGAACCCCTTGCAGGGTTGGCTGCTGCTGGCGTGCTGCCTCAACACCCTGATTGCCTATGGCGCGTTTGCCGAGGCCCTGGCCCATTGGGAAGCCTCCCGGGTCAGCGCGACGCTGGCCATCACGCCGTTGGTGACCTTTGCGGCGGTTGCCATGGCTGCATGGCTGTGGCCTGACTATGTGCATGCCGAGACGATCAATGGTCTGGGTTATGGCGGTGCGGTGCTGGTGGTACTGGGGTCGGCGCTGGTGGCGTTGGGGCCGTCGTTGATTGCCGGGTTGAAGGCACGAAAGGTGCGGATGGCAGCCGGTTAGACCGCGTCATCGTTCATCGCGGGCAAGCCACGCTCCCACAGGTTTCGAGTCGTTTATCAACTTTGTGGACGACGCAAAACCTGTGGGAGCGTGGCTTGCCCGCGATGACGGACTATCAGGCGCTACAGACTCAGCCCTTGGCCCCAGCCTCCAGCATGTTCTCCGGCCTTACCCACGCATCGAACTCTTCGTCGGTCAGATACCCGAGCTGCAACGCCGCCTGGCGCAAGGTCAGTCCTTCGCTGTAGGCCTTCTTGGCGATCTCCGCCGATTTGTCATAGCCGATGTGCGGGTTGAGCGCCGTTACCAGCATCAGGCCACGTTCCAGGTGTTCAGCCATTTTTTCCGCATCCGGCTCCAGACCGGCCACGCAATGCTGCTGGAAGTTGCTGCAGCCATCACCCAGCAAACGGATCGATTGCAGCAGGTTATGGATGATCACCGGTTTGAACACGTTCAGCTGCAAGTGGCCCTGACTGGCGGCAAAGCCGATGGCAACGTCGTTGCCCAGTACCTGGCAGGCCAGCATCGACAAGGCTTCGCACTGGGTCGGGTTGACCTTGCCCGGCATGATCGAACTGCCCGGTTCATTGGCCGGCAGCCTGACTTCGGCGAAGCCGGCACGCGGACCGGAGCCCAGCAGGCGCAGGTCATTGGCAATTTTCATCAGGGTCACGGCGAGGGTTTTCAGCGCGCCGGACAGCGTGGTCAGCGGCTCATGGCCGGCCAGTGCGGCGAACTTGTTCGGCGCGGTGATAAACGGCAAACCTGAGAGCGCGGCCAGTTCCGCGGCGATGGCCTCACCGAAGCCGTGGGGTGAATTCAGCCCCGTGCCGACGGCCGTTCCGCCCTGGGCCAACTCGCAGACCGCGGGCAGTGCGCTGCGGATCGCCCGCTCGGCGTAGTCGAGTTGTGCGATGAAGGCCGAGATTTCCTGACCGAAGCTGATCGGGGTCGCATCCATCATGTGGGTGCGGCCAGTCTTGACCAGTTTCATATGGCGGGCGGACAGCTCGGCCAGCCCGCCGGACAGTTCGCTGATCGCCGGCAGCAAGTGCTGTTGCACGGCCTGGGCGGCCGCGATGTGCATGGCGGTGGGGAAACAGTCGTTGGAACTCTGGGAGCGATTGACGTGATCGTTGGGGTGCACCGGGGACTTGCCGCCGCGCGGGTTGCCGGCCAGCTCGTTGGCGCGACCGGCGATCACTTCGTTGACGTTCATGTTGCTCTGGGTGCCGCTGCCGGTTTGCCAGACCACCAGCGGAAACTGGTCGTCGTGGTCGCCGGCGAGCACTTCGTCGGCCGCCTGCTCGATCAGACGGGCGATATCGGCAGGCACGTCGCCGTTGCGATCATTGACCCGTGCCGCGGCTTTCTTGATCAGTGCCAGGGCATGCAACACGGCCAGCGGCATGCGTTCGTTGCCAATGGCGAAGTTGACCAGCGAGCGTTGAGTCTGAGCGCCCCAATAGGCTTCATCCGGGACTTCAACCTCGCCGAGGCTGTCGGTTTCGATACGGCTCATCTTGCTCACTCCTGTAGGTCCGATTGCGCAGTTTAGGCCGTGCTCGACGACCGTGGTTCCATCAGTCTGGATTTGACCATTCAACCCCTCTAAATCAGGCGCGACAAGGCTTGGGGTTGAGCGACACACTTTTTTAGGCGCAGAATGGACGCCCTTGGGGTCTTACCTCGCCAGCTAGAAAAGGAAACTCGATGACTCGTCTTCGTGCCATCTGTACCGCCGTTGCTTTGGTCTGCGCCAGCGGCCAGGTTCTTGCCGACACCGCCAGCCATAACGCCAGTGCCGAGGCTTTCCTGACCATGGCGCACGCTGACAAACTGGGCACCCCGGTGTACATGCAAGTACAGCAGATGTTTGCCCAGCGTTTCGAACAGACCAAAGCTCCTGAGTCGAAAAAAGCCTTGCTGGAAACCTACCAGGCCAAGGCCAAGGCCGCTCTGGATCAGGCCATTGGCTGGAACAAGCTGAAACCGGACATGGTCAACCTCTACACCACCAACTTCACCGAGTCCGAGCTCAAGGACCTGGTAGCGTTCTATCAGTCGCCACTGGGCAAGAAAGTCCTGGAAAAAATGCCCCAGCTGACCCAGCAATCGGCCCAGATGACCCAGGCCAAGCTGGAAAGCGCGGTGCCTGTGGTCAACAAGCTGCTGGCTGACATGACCGCCGAGCTGACGCCGAAAGACGCGGCCACTCCAGCCAAGAAAAAGCCTTAAGCGGAGTTCGGTATGACCATGCAACAACGCATCGAATCGACACTGGCCTTGCTTGAGCCGGAGCATCTGCAAGTGCTGGATGAGAGCCACATGCACAGCCGTGGGTTACAGACTCACTTCAAGGCTGTGGTCGTCAGCACACAGTTCGAAGGCCTGAACCGGGTCAAGCGCCACCAGAAAGTCTACGCCACGCTCGGCGAGCTGATGGGCGAGTTCCATGCGTTGGCGCTGCATACCTACACGCCGGAGGAATGGGCACAGATCGACGCGGCCCCGGCCTCACCGACCTGTGCCGGTGGCAGCAAGCACTGATCGAGATAGCTTTTTCGACATGACGCATGCCCCTGTAGGAGCTGGCTTGCCAGCGATAGCGGTTTCGAGGACGCCATCGCCGGCAAGCCGGCTCCTACAATTATTTGGTAGACTACGCAGCGCGCCGCTCCTACGGCGCGTTTTTTTTCGCATCCGGTTCACCCCTTACGAGGGTAGCCACCTGGAGATTTACCCATGACACAACAGATTGTCGTGGCGGCACTGTATAAGTTCGTCACCCTGGAAGATTACGTCACCCTGCGCGAGCCACTGTTGCAAGCGATGGTCGACAACGGCATCAAAGGCACGCTGCTGATTGCCGAAGAAGGCATCAACGGCACCGTGTCCGGTAGCCGCGAAGGCATTGACGGGCTGATGGCCTGGCTCAAGAACGACCCGCGCATGGACGACATCGATCATAAAGAGTCGTACTGCGACGAGCAGCCGTTCTACCGCACCAAAGTCAAACTCAAGAAAGAAATCGTCACCCTCGGGGTGGAAGGCGTGGACCCGAACAAAAAGGTCGGCACCTACGTTGATCCGCAAGACTGGAACGCGCTGATCAGCGACCCGGAAGTGCTGTTGATCGACACGCGTAACGATTATGAAGTCTCGATCGGGACCTTCGAAGGCGCCATCGACCCGAAAACCACCAGTTTTCGCGAATTTCCGGACTACATCAAAGCCAACTTCGATCCGGCCGTGCACAAGAAGGTCGCGATGTTCTGCACCGGTGGCATCCGTTGCGAGAAAGCGTCGAGCTACATGCTCGGTGAGGGGTTTGGTGAGGTCTATCACCTCAAGGGTGGCATCCTGAAGTACCTCGAAGAGGTGCCGCAGGAAGAAACCAAATGGCAGGGCGACTGCTTTGTGTTCGACAACCGCGTGACGGTTCGCCATGACCTGAGCGAAGGCGACTACGATCAATGTCATGCCTGCCGCACGCCGGTCAGCGTAGAAGACCGCGCGTCCGAGCATTACGTGGCCGGCATCAGTTGCCCGCATTGCTGGGATAAGCTGAGCGAGAAGACCCGTCGCAGCGCCATCGACCGGCAGAAGCAGATCGAACTGGCCAAGGCTCGTAACCAGCCTCACCCGATCGGCTACAACTATAAGCAAGCATCCTCCGAGGCCTGAACCATGTCTGCGCGCCTGCTCTATGTGATGGACCCGATGTGTTCCTGGTGCTGGGGGTTTGCCCCGGTGGCCAACGCACTGGTCAAGCAGGCGCAAGCCGCAGGCGTGGATGTGCACCTGATCGTGGGAGGTTTGCGCACTGGCAGCGGTGCGGCGCTGGAACCGTCTACCCGTCGCTATATCCTTGAACATTGGCAGGCAGTCACCGAAGCCACCGGGCAGCCGTTCAAGCTCGAAGGCGCGTTGCCCGACGGCTTTGTCTATGACACCGAACCTGCCTGCCGGGCATTGGTGACGGCCCGCAGCCTGGCGCCGGATTGCGCGTGGAAACTGCTCGGGCTGATTCAGCACGCGTTTTATGCCCAAGGTCGCGACGTCACGCAAGCCAGCGTGTTGGTGGAACTGGCGGAGCAGGCCGGTTTGCCACGCATCGAGTTCGCCGGTGCGTTCGACCGGGCCGATATGCACGCGGCCACTGCTGCCGATTTCACCTGGGTCCAAGACCTGGGCATTGCCGGTTTCCCCACACTGCTGGCTGAGCGTAACGGCCAACTGGCGTTGCTGACCAATGGCTATCAACCTTTGAGCGAGTTGTCCGCGCTGCTCGGCCGCTGGCTGGAGCGTGCTGCCTGTGCATGACCTGCCCGATGATGTCGCTACCGCTAAACGTGTCGATCGCCTGAGCTGGGCGGAAATCCGTCGCCTGGCCCTGCATCACAAGAAATCCCTGTGGATCGCCAACGGCGTGGCCGTGCTGGCGACCTTATGCAGCGTGCCGATTCCCTTGCTCCTGCCGTTGCTGGTGGACGAGGTATTGCTGGGGCACGGTGATGCCGCGCTGAAGATCATGAACCACGCGCTGCCTGAAGGCTGGCAGAAAGCCGCGGGTTACATCGGCCTGATGTTGCTGGTGACCTTGACCCTGCGTTGCACGGCGTTGCTGTTCAACGTGGTGCAGGCGAAATTGTTCGCCGGGTTGGCCAAGGACATCGTCTACCGCATTCGCATACGCCTGATCGAACGGCTCAAGCGCATCTCGCTGGGTGAATACGAAAGCCTGGGCAGCGGCACGGTGACCACGCATCTGGTCACCGACCTCGACACGCTGGACAAGTTCGTCGGTGAAACCCTCAGCCGTTTCCTCGTGGCCATGCTGACCCTGGTCGGCACTGCCGGCATCCTGATGTGGATGCACTGGAAGCTGGCGCTGCTGATTCTGTTGTTCAACCCGTTGGTGATCTACGCCACAGTGCAGTTGGGCAAGCGGGTCAAGCACCTGAAGAAACTCGAGAACGACAGCACTTCGCGCTTTACCCAGGCGCTGACCGAAACGCTGGATGCCATCCAGGAAGTTCGCGCCGGCAACCGCCAGGGGTTTTTCCTCGGGCGCCTGGGCCAGCGTGCCCGGGATGTGCGCGATTATGCGGTGAATTCGCAGTGGAAAACCGACGCATCGAACCGGGCCAGCGGATTGCTGTTCCAGTTCGGCATCGATATTTTCCGGGCTGCGGCCATGCTCACGGTGTTGTTCTCTGACCTGTCCATCGGCCAGATGCTCGCGGTGTTCAGCTACCTGTGGTTCATGATCGGTCCGGTGGAACAGCTGCTGAACCTGCAATACGCCTACTACGCTGCCGGCGGTGCGCTGTCGCGGATCAACGAGCTGCTGTCCCGCGCCGACGAACCCGAGTACCCGGGCGGAGTCGACCCGTTCAACGGTCGCGAAACCGTCGGGATCGAGGTGCAGGGATTGAGCTTCGGCTACGGTGACGAACTGGTGCTGAGCCAGATGAATCTCTCCATCGCTCCCGGCGAAAAAGTCGCGATCGTTGGTGCCAGCGGCGGCGGCAAGAGCACACTGGTGCAACTGCTGCTGGGCTTGTACACGCCATTGGCCGGCACCATTCGTTTCGGTGGTTCGACCCAGCAAGAGATCGGCCTGGAGACCGTGCGGGAAAATGTCGCCGTGGTCCTGCAACATCCGGCCCTGTTCAACGACACCATCCGGGCCAACCTGACCATGGGGCGTGAACGCAGTGACGAGGCCTGCTGGCAGGCGCTGGAAATCGCCCAACTGCACAACACGGTCCGGGATTTGCCCAATGGCCTGGACAGCATCGTCGGTCGCTCCGGCGTGCGCTTGTCCGGCGGGCAGCGCCAACGCCTGGCCATTGCGCGGATGGTACTGGCCGAGCCTAAAGTGGTGATCCTCGACGAAGCGACTTCGGCGCTGGATGCCGCCACCGAGTACAACCTGCACCAGGCACTGGCGCGGTTCCTGAGCAACCGCACAACGTTGATCATTGCTCACCGTCTTTCGGCGGTGAAACAGGCCGATCGTGTGCTGGTATTCGACGGCGGGCAGATCGCAGAGGATGGTGATCATCAGCAACTGATTGCCGACGGTGGTCTGTACGCCAAGCTTTACGGTCATTTGCAGCAGATGTAGCAAGACGACATCAAGGTTGCACGCGCCACTTCAAAACCATAAAAAACATCATCGCGACCGAATTCGATGGCCGCGATACTCCCTCCGGACGTAGCTTGTTGCTTGCCGGGATCGGAATCGCAACCTAGTCTAGCTAAAGCGATTTCGTCCGGAAGACGAGCTAGCGGTGCTAAAGCAAGGGACCTCATGAATCAAACGCGGACTCTCGGAACGCCACGGTTGTTAGGCATCGTCTGGCCATTTATCGCCGTTGTGTTGTTTCAAGCCTTGTTGGGCGGTGTTAGCCTTTATGTACTGTCGGCGGTTCGCGGCTATGTTGCCGGCGAAAGCCTCTGGTCCAAGGGCCAGAAAGACGCCATCTATTACCTCAATCTCTACGCCGACAGCGGCGACGAAGCGATTTTTCATAAATACCAGAACGCCATTTCCGTGCCTCAGGGCGGGCATGAGTTGCGTGTGGCGCTGGATAATCAGCCGCCGGACATCGAGGCCGCACGTGTGGCGATCCTCAAGGGCGGCAATCATCCTGACGATGTCGCCAGCCTGATTTGGCTGTACCTCAACTTTCGTCACTTCAGTTACCTCGAAAAAGCCATCGACCTCTGGACCGTGGGTGATGCCTATCTGGTCCAACTCGATGGCGTTGCGCGGGACATGCATCAGCACATCACCTCGGGCCTGGCCTCCGGTGTGGATGTGCAGCGCTGGAAGGAGCAGATTTTCGCCATCAACGACGGTGTGACGCCGGCGGCGAAGGCATTCAGCGACGCCTTGGGTGAAGGTTCGCGGGTGATTCTGCGCCTGTTGTTGGTGACGAATCTGGCCACCGCCCTGGGCCTGATTGCATTGGCCTTGATGCGCACTCATAAGCTGCTCAAGCAACGCCATGCCTTCGCCGATGCGCTGCAACTGGAGAAGGAACGGGCGCAGATCACCCTGCAATCCATTGGTGATGGAGTGATCACCACGGACGTTTCCGGTGCGATTGCCTACATGAATCCGGCAGCCGAGGCGTTGACCCACTGGAAGGCCGAGCAGGCGACAGGATTGCCGCTGGCGGCGCTGTTCAACCTGCTGGATGAAAATGCGCAGACCGATGGTTTCACCCTGATCGAGCATATTCTCAGCGGCCAGCTCAGTGGCGGCAGTGAGCATTCCAGGCTGATTCAACGCCTGGACGGCAGCACGGTGTCGGTCACGTTGGTGGGCGCGCCAATCCGCAATGCCGGTAAAGTCAGCGGGACGGTGCTGGTGCTGCATGACATGACCCAGGAGCGGCAATACATTGCCAATCTGTCGTGGCAGGCGACCCACGACGCCTTGACCGGACTTGCCAACCGCCGCGAATTCGAATACCGCCTGGAACAGGCGCTGCACAACCTGACCCGCTACACGGGGCGTCATGCCTTGATGTTCCTCGATCTGGATCAATTCAAACTGGTCAACGATACCTGCGGCCACGCGGCGGGCGATGAACTGTTGCGGCATATCTGTGCCTTGTTGCAGTCGGGGCTGCGTGAAGGCGATACCCTGGCGCGCCTTGGCGGCGACGAGTTCGGCATCCTTCTGGAGAACTGTGCACCGGAAGCGGCGGAGAAAATTGCCGAGAGCCTGCGCCAGACTGTGCAGAATCTGCATTTTGTCTGGAAGGGCAGGCCTTTCGTCACCACTGTCAGTATCGGGCTGGTCCATGTCGCACAGAATCCGACGACGCTCGAAGCCTCGCTGCGTGCTGCCGACATGGCGTGCTACATGGCCAAGGAGAAGGGCCGGAACCGGGTCCAGGTCTATCATCCGGATGACTCGGAGTTGTCCCTGCGCTTCGGCGAAATGGCTTGGGTGCAGCGTTTGCACATGGCGCTTGAGGAGGACCGCTTTTGCCTGTACGCCCAGGAAATTGCCCCCTTGGGTCATATCGGTCAGGATGGCGGGCACATTGAAATTCTGCTGCGGTTGCATGATGAAGCCGGGCGGATGATCTTGCCCAACAGCTTCATTCCGGCAGCTGAACGCTATGGCCTGATGAGCTCGCTTGATCGTTGGGTTGTGCAGAACGTGTTCAAGATCATTGCCCAATGCCGGGCCGAGCAAGGCCATGGGCCGCTGGCCATGTGTGCGATCAATCTGTCAGGCACGACGATCGGGGATGAGGCGTTTCTGGACTTCCTGCGCGAACAGTTTGTGACGTATTCGATTCCGCCTGAAATGATTTGTTTTGAAATTACTGAGACCAGTGCTATTTCAAACCTTGGTAGCGCCATTCGATTCATTAATGAACTCAAAGGCTTGGGATGCCGTTTTTCACTGGACGACTTTTGTGCGGGAATGTCCTCATTCGCCTACCTGAAACATTTGCCTGTAGACTTCCTGAAGATCGACGGGAGTTTCGTCAAGGATATGCTGGACGACCCGATTAACCGCGCCATGGTCGAAGTGATCAATCACATCGGCCATGTGATGGGTAAGCGCACGATTGCCGAGTTTGTCGAAACGCCCCAGATCGAGCAGGCATTGCTGGAAATCGGGGTGGATTACGCTCAAGGGTATGTGATTGAACGCCCGCATCTGTTTACCAGCGATAGCTTGCTAAGTCGTCCTGCCAGGCCTCAGCCGCTGTTGTTCAGGGCCCCTGGCACGTTCCGTTGAAACTCCTGCCGGTCTTACAATCACAATCAAAAGGAGCTCGACAGTGATCGACACATTCAACCGAACCGGACCGCTCATGGAAGCTGCAAGTTACCCTGCCTGGGCCCAGCGCCTGATCCAGGATTGCAGCGAGAGCAAGCGCCGGGTTGTCGAACACGAACTGTACCAACGCATGCGAGACAACAGGCTCAGTGCAAAGACCATGCGCCAGTACCTGATCGGTGGCTGGCCGGTGGTCGAACAGTTTGCGTTGTATATGGCACAAAACCTGACCAAGACCCGCTTTGCCCGTCATCCCGGCGAAGACATGGCCCGTCGCTGGCTGATGCGTAATATCCGCGTCGAATTGAACCACGCCGATTACTGGGTGCACTGGAGTCGCGCGCACGGTGTCAGCCTGGAAGACTTGCAGGCACAGCAGGTTGCACCGGAACTTCACGCCTTGAGCCATTGGTGTTGGCACACCAGTTCAGCCGACTCGCTGATCATAGCGATTGCCGCCACCAACTACGCCATCGAAGGGGCAACCGGGGAATGGTCGGCGGTCGTTTGTTCCAACGGTATTTACGCCACCTCGTTCCCCGAGGAAGATCGCAAGCGGGCGATGAAATGGCTGAAGATGCATGCCCAGTACGACGATGCCCATCCATGGGAAGCCCTGGACATCATCTGCACCCTGGCGGGCACCAACCCGAGCAAATCCCTGCAGGTGGAGTTGCGTCAGGCTGTTTGCAAGAGCTACGACTACATGTACCTGTTTCTTGAGCATTGCATGCAGTTGGAGTACGCAGAAAGAGCGCCGGTCGTTCGTGAGCGGATGGCACTGGTCGAGAGCTGATCCAGAAATCACGCAATAAAAACTGTGAGAGCGGGCTTGCTCGCGAAAGAGGCCTGACATTCAACGAAGATGTTGACTGACAGTTTGCATTCGCGAGCGGGCTCGCTCCCACATTGGTTTGTGTTGTGGCTGAAAAATCAACCCGCCATTTCCAGCCGGTTACGACCTTCGCGCTTGGCCACATACAACGCGCTGTCTGCCCGTCGCAACAGGCTTTCGGCAGACTCGCCGGGCAACAGGGTCGAACAACCGAGACTGACCGTCAGCAAGACCGTGTGACCATCGGCCAGGTACTCTTCAGACTGGGCTGCAAACCGCAGCCGTTCACCGACCATGGCTGCGGCCTCGCGGCTGGTGTTCGACAGCAGGATCAGGAACTCTTCACCGCCATAGCGGAACACCATGTCCACGTTGCGCAATTGGTTTTTGATCGAGGCGGCGACCGCCTTGAGCACGTCATCGCCAGTGCTGTGGCCATGAGTGTCATTGACTTGCTTGAAATGATCGATGTCCAGCATCAGCACCGACAACGGCTGCAAGTGACGCCGGGACAGCTCGATTTCCCTTTGCAGCGTCTGGTCCATGGCGATGCGGTTACCGGTGCCCGTCAGCGGGTCGCGCAGTGCGCTTTGGGTGGCGGTACGGTAAAGCAGCGCGTTGCGCATCGGGAAAAGCAGTGCGGCCAGCAGTGACTCGAGATTGCCCTGTTCCTGTTCGCTGAAACGCTGATTGCGGCGGAAAACCAGCTCACCCAAGTGCTCGCCTTCGTGGCTGAGGCTGTAACTGATGGAATGGTGGCCGCGCTGACCGAACTCCAGGCGCAGGTCACTGCTCTTGTGTTGGTAGCTCAAGGCGTCCAACGGCACCAAGCGTTGGATCTCGCGATAGAACGTCCCCAGAATGCGTTGCGGTTCCAGACTGGTTTGCAGCTGCAGGCCCAGTTGCTGGCGCAATTGCACAAGACTGACAGGCCTTTCCAGAAGGGGCGGCTGCTGACCAAAGCCCAGGCGCTGCAATTTGGCGCTATCGAAATCAATTGCGTTGGTCTGGGAAGGTGGTTTCATAAGGCGTGCGCCCCTAAGCAGTAAGGCTGTCTTACAAGCAGGGTGAGAGCGGCTTAGGGCTGCGCGTCGTACTGGTCCGTCAGTCCCGTAGGACATTTCGTACAAGTTTAATCCGCTTTGTAGAAGATGAGTAACTTCAGCACTCAAGGTTCACCCCCGTCTGCTTTCACGTTGCGTGTCTGAGCAAACTTAGAGCGAAAGTCGTGCCATTCGGTTCATCTTAATAAAATATGTATTAAATCAATAACTTGTTGTCCGTCTTTGACCTGCGAGGCGCTACATGTGACGTTTGATTGACAGGTGCCGGGCCTGAATTGGAGAGGCTTCGAGTGCCGCGGCGGGAAGCCGGCGCGGCAGCAAAAAAGCGACGTATGGTCGTTACTGGGCGTTGAACGCCTGACCATTGATACCGGTACTGTCCGGGCCCATCAGGTAAAGGTAGACCGGCATGATCTCCTCGGGCGTCGGGTTGTTCAGTGGGTTTTCACCGGGGTAAGCCTGGGCGCGCATGCTGGTGCGGGTAGCGCCCGGGTTGATGCTGTTGGAGCGTACCGGGGCCACGGTATCGACTTCGTCAGCCAGGGTTTGCATCAGGCCTTCAGTGGCGAATTTGGAGACGCCGTAAGCGCCCCAATACGCACGTCCCTTGCGGCCGACGCTGCTGGAAGTGAACACCACCGAGGCATCCTGCGACAGCTTGAGCAGCGGCAGCAGTGTGCTGGTGAGCATGAACATTGCGTTGACGTTGACTTGCATGACTCGCATGAAGTTTTCGCCGGACAACTGCTCGATCGGCGTGCGCGGGCCGATGATCGACGCGTTGTGCAACAAGCCGTCGAGATGGCCGAATTCGGTTTCGATCATCGCCGCCAGCTCATCGTATTGATGGGGCAGGGCGGTTTCGAGGTTGAACGGGATTACCACCGGTTGTGGATGGCCGGCGGCTTCGATTTCGTCGTAGACCTGGGTCAGGTTGGCTTCGGTCTTGCCCAGCAACAGCACGGTGGCGCCGTGGGCTGCATAGGTTTTTGCTGCTGCGGCGCCGATGCCGCGTCCTGCGCCGGTAACCAGAATGATCCGATCCTTGAGCAGTTCGGGGCGGGCGGAATAATCAAACATAAAAAACCTCACAAACAGAAGACAGATCGCGGCGTGGCCATTCGCGGGCAAGCCCGCTCCCACAGGTACTGGTGCCGGGCACAAAATGTGTGTACACCCTGGATCCCTGTGGGAGCGGGCTTGCCCGCGAAGGCGTCAGGTGCCACGCCTCATTCCCAAAACCTGATACCGCTTTTCAGCAACTGCAAAGCGCGCTATCAAGCACTTTGCGCAACTCCAACGGATGATCGACCACCACATCCGCACCCCAATGTCGCGGGTTATCGTCCGGGTGGATATAGCCAAAGGTCACCGCAGCAGTCCTGGTGCCGGCATCACGGCCGGACTCGATGTCGCGCAGGTCATCGCCGACGAACAGCACGCTGGCCGGGTCGAGGTCGAGCATCTTGCAAGCGAGGATCAGCGGCTCTGGATCCGGTTTGCTGTTCTTCACGTGATCCGGGCAGATCAGCAGCGCCGACCGTTCGGCGAGCCCCAGCTGTTGCATGATCGGTTCGGCGAAACGCAGTGGCTTGTTGGTGACCACGCCCCAGATCAGGTTGGACTTCTCGATATCGGCGAGCAATTCAGCCATGCCGTCGAACAGCTTGCTGTGAACGGCGCAACCCACGAGGTAGCGCTCCAGGAACTCCAGGCGCAGTTCCTCGAAACCCGGCGATTCCGGGGCCATGGCGAAGGTCACTGCGACCATTGCCCTGGCACCACCGGAAATCTCGTCGCGGATGTGCTTGTCGTTCATCGGTGGCAAGCCGCGGTCGGCGCGCATCGCCTGACAGATCGCAATGAAGTCCGGCGCGGTGTCGAGCAGGGTGCCGTCCATGTCGAAAAGAACTGCTCTGATAGGCATCGGCTTACTCCTCGCGCAGGGTCTGGATCATGTAGTTGACGTCCACGTCGGAGGCCAGCTTGTAGTGCTTGGTCAGCGGGTTGTAGGTCAGGCCGATGATGTCCTTGACGGTCAGGCCGGCCATGCGACTCCAGGCGCCGAGTTCGGAAGGGCGGATGAATTTCTTGAAGTCATGGGTGCCGCGCGGCAGCAACTTCATGATGTACTCGGCGCCGACGATGGCGAACAGGTACGCCTTCGGGTTGCGGTTGATGGTGGAGAAGAACACCTGGCCGCCGGGCTTGACCATGCGGAAACAGGCGCGGATGACCGACGACGGATCCGGCACGTGTTCGAGCATTTCCAGGCAGGTGACCACGTCGAATTGCTCGGGCATTTCCTCGGCCAGGGCTTCGGCGGTGATCTGTCGGTATTCGACGTTGACGCCCGACTCCAGCTGATGCAATTGGGCAACCGCCAACGGTGCTTCACCCATGTCGATACCCATGACGGTCGCGCCGCGCTGGGCCATGGCTTCGCTAAGGATACCGCCGCCGCAACCGACGTCGAGGACCTTTTTACCGGCCAGATTGACCCGCTCGTCAATCCAGTTGACTCGCAGCGGGTTGATGTCGTGCAGCGGTTTGAATTCGCTTTCGCGGTCCCACCAGCGATGGGCCAGGGCTTCGAATTTGGCGATTTCGGCGTAGTCGACGTTGCTCATGGTTTAAGTCCTCTAAAACTTGAAAAATCCTGTTGCCCCGGATTGCGCTCCAGGGTGCTTACGATTCGGTACGGCCGCTGATGCGCTGGCCCCAGGCTTTCGCAACAGTGCCTAGCTGTTGTTCATCAAGGCGTGTCAGGCGACGATCGTCGAGCAGTTGCTTGCCGGCTACCCAAAGGTGTTTCACGCAGTCGCGGCCGGTGGCGTATATAAGCTGCGAAACCGGGTCGTAGACCGGTTGCTGGGCCAGGCCGGAAAGGTCGAAAGCCACCATGTCCGCCGCTTTGCCGATTTCCAGCGAGCCGACCAAGGCCTCGATACCCAGTGCCCGGGCGCCGTTGAGGGTGGCCATGCGCAAGGCGCGATGAGCATCCAGCGCGGTGGCCGAGCCGGCGACAGCCTTGGCCAGCAGGGCCGCGGTGCGGGTTTCGCCGAGCAGGTCGAGGTCATTGTTGCTCGCCGCGCCATCGGTGCCGACCGCGACATTGACCCCGGCCTGCCACAGACGCTCGACCGGGCAGAACCCGCTGGCCAGCTTCAGGTTCGACTCCGGGCAATGAATCACATTGCTGTTGCTTTCTACCAGCAGCGCCAGGTCTTCATCGCTGATCTGGGTCATGTGAACCGCCTGGAAGCGCGGCCCCAGCAAGCCCAGGCGCGCCAGGCGGGCCAGTGGGCGTTCGCCGCGCTGCTCGACCGATTGCTGCACTTCGAAAGCGGTTTCATGCACGTGCATGTGGATCGAGGCGTCCAGTTCTTCGGCGATCACCCGGATTTTTTCCAGGTTTTCGTCGCCTACCGTGTAGGGTGCATGGGGGCCGAAGGTGATCTTGATGCGCTCGTGGTGCTTGAGATCGCCAAACAGTTCAACGCCCTGACGAATGGCTTCGTCCGCGGTACCGGCGCCCGGAATAGGGAAATCGAGGATCGGAATCGCGATCTGCGCGCGAATGCCGCTGTTGTGCACGCGCTCGCTGGCAACCTTCGGGAAGAAATACATGTCAGAGAAACAGGTGATGCCACCTTTGATCTGTTCGGCGATGGCCAGGTCGGTGCCGTCACGCACGAAGTCCTCGTCGACCCACTTGGCTTCGGCGGGCCAGATATGGTTTTCCAGCCAGGTCATCAATGGCAGGTCATCGGCCAGGCCACGGAACAATGTCATCGCCGCGTGCCCGTGGGCATTGATCAGGCCGGGGCTGAGCAGCATGTCGGGCAATTCGCGGATTTCGGTTGCGTTAAGCTTCAGTGCGGCGGAACGTGGACCGATAAACACGATGCGTCCATCACGGATGCCCACGCCATGTTCTTTGAGGACAACACCAGCGGGTTCGACGGGTACCAGCCAGGTCGGCAGCAATAACAGGTCGAGCGCAGCGGCAGTGTTCGGCATCGAGGGTCGGTTCCAGTGCTTTTGTAAAGGATGGCGAAGTATACCCGAGCGTCTTCGCGGGGGGATCGCTATAATCGGCGGCTTTTGTTCATGAGTGCGGGGTGAGGGATGCGCGATCGACTGTTGGCTGCGGAAAAGGTAAAGGCCATCGATTGGCGTGATGGCGCTCTCCATCTGCTGGATCAGCGTATTTTGCCGTTCGAGGAAACCTGGATCGCCTACACCAGCGCCGCCGGTGTGGCCGAAGCCATTCGCTCGATGGTGGTGCGTGGTGCGCCGGCCATCGGCATTAGCGCCGCTTATGGCATCGTGCTCGCGGCCCGTGCCCGGATTGCCGAAGGTGGCGACTGGTACGCGGCGCTGGAAGAGGATTTTGCACTGCTGGCCGATTCCCGTCCCACTGCGGTCAACCTGTTCTGGGCGCTGGGGCGCATGCATGATCGGCTCGATCGCCTGAAAGACAATGCCGATCCGCTGGAGGTGCTGGAGGCCGAGGCCATCGCCATTCACGAAAGTGATCGCGAAGCCAACCTGACCATGGCGCAACTGGGTGTCGACCTGATCCGCAAGCATCAGGGCAACGCCCAGGCGATCCTCACCCACTGCAACACCGGTGCGCTGGCCACGGGCGGCTTCGGCACGGCGCTGGGGGTGATTCGTGGTGCATTCATCGAGGGCATGGTCGAGCAGGTCTATGTCGACGAAACCCGCCCATGGCTGCAGGGCTCGCGGCTGACCGCGTGGGAACTGGCCAATGAAGGCATTCCCGTGACCCTCAATGTCGATTCCGCCGCGGCGCATATCATGAAGACCAAGGGGCCTACCTGGGTCATCGTCGGCGCTGACCGGATCACCGCCAATGGCGACGTGGCCAACAAGATCGGCACCTATCAACTGGCCGTCAATGCCATGCACCACGGCGTGCGCTTCATGGTGGTGGCACCGAGTTCGACCATCGACATGAACCTGGCCAGCGGCGATGACATTCCGATTGAGGAGCGTGATGGTCGCGAGTTGCTGGAGGTCGGTGGCAAGCGGGTAGGCGCGGATGTCGACGCGTTCAATCCGGTGTTCGATGTGACACCGGCGGACCTGATCGATGCGATCGTCACCGAAAAAGGCATCGTCGAGCGCCCGGATACGGCGAAGATGGCGCAGTTGATGTGCCGTAAGCGCCTGCATTGATGATTTCCAGCGCCTGATAGATAGCTATCGCGGGCTTGCCCGCGAAGAGGCCCTAAAAGCCAACAAATCAGCCCGAATCAGTCGCAAATTCTTCATTCAACACAGCTCTAAGCCCCTCTCGTCTCCTTCAAGCCTGTCATCGGTCAACTAACTACTCTCCATGCGCATCTGGGGGATAGGTGCGTGGCGGCTCTTGTGATAACATCCGGCGGTTTCCAGGGTTGCCCGAAGTGGCAGCCCGTACTGCGCAGATCCATGGCATAACTCGTTGATTTGTTGTAAGCCAATGCATGGCACTGAGCCTGCAGCGGCGAGCTTCGTTGGTCCTGACGAAGTTTCACCAGAAAAAGGAATCAGGCTTCTCATGGGCGAACTGGCCAAAGAAATCCTCCCGGTCAATATCGAAGACGAGCTGAAGCAGTCCTACCTCGACTACGCGATGAGCGTAATTGTCGGGCGGGCACTGCCGGATGCGCGCGATGGCTTGAAGCCCGTGCACCGGCGCGTGCTGTTCGCGATGAGCGAGCTGGGCAACGACTACAACAAGCCGTACAAGAAATCTGCCCGTGTTGTCGGTGACGTGATCGGTAAGTATCACCCGCACGGTGATACCGCGGTGTACGACACCATCGTCCGGATGGCGCAGCCATTCTCCCTGCGCTACCTGCTGGTAGACGGCCAGGGCAACTTCGGTTCGGTGGACGGCGACAACGCCGCGGCCATGCGATACACCGAAGTGCGCATGACCAAGCTGGCGCACGAGCTGCTGGCTGACCTGCACAAGGAAACCGTGGACTGGGTGCCGAACTACGACGGCACCGAGATGATCCCGGCGGTCATGCCGACCCGTATTCCCAACCTGTTGGTCAACGGTTCCAGTGGTATCGCCGTGGGCATGGCGACCAACATTCCGCCGCACAACCTCGGTGAAGTCATCGACGGTTGCCTGGCGCTCATCGACAACCCCGAGCTGACCGTCGATGAACTGATGCAATACATTCCCGGTCCGGACTTCCCGACTGCCGCGATCATCAACGGTCGCGCCGGCATCATCGAAGCCTACCGCACCGGTCGCGGGCGCATTTACATGCGCGCCCGCTCGATCATCGAAGACATCGACAAGGTCGGTGGCCGTCAGCAGATCGTCATCACCGAACTCCCTTACCAGCTGAACAAGGCGCGTCTGATCGAGAAGATCGCCGAGCTGGTCAAAGAGAAGAAGCTTGAAGGCATCACCGAGCTGCGCGACGAGTCCGACAAGGACGGTATGCGCGTCGTGATCGAGCTGCGTCGCGGCGAAGTGCCTGAGGTCATCCTCAACAACCTCTACGCCCAGACCCAGCTGCAAGCGGTGTTCGGTATCAACATCGTCGCGCTGATCGACGGCCGTCCGCGAATCCTTAACCTCAAGGACCTGCTGGAAGCTTTCGTCCGTCACCGTCGCGAAGTCGTCACCCGCCGCACCGTGTTCGAACTGCGCAAGGCGCGCGAACGTGGTCACATCCTTGAAGGTCAAGCCGTTGCCCTGTCGAACATCGACCCGGTCATCGCCCTGATCAAGGCCTCGCCAACCCCGTCGGAAGCCAAGGAAGCGCTGGTCAGCACCCCTTGGGAGTCCTCGGCTGTGGTGGCGATGGTTGAACGTGCCGGCGCCGATTCGTGCCGTCCGGAAAACCTCGATCCGCAATACGGTCTGCGCGACGGCAAGTACTTCCTGTCGCCGGAACAGGCGCAAGCCATTCTGGAACTGCGTCTGCACCGCCTGACCGGTCTGGAACACGAAAAACTGCTGGCCGAGTATCAGGAGATCCTCAACCAGATCGGCGAGCTGATCCGCATCCTCAACAGCGCCACGCGCCTGATGGAAGTGATCCGCGAAGAGCTGGAAGTGATCCGCGCCGAATACGGCGACGTGCGTCGCACCGAGATCCTCGATGCCCGTCTCGACCTGACCCTGGGTGACATGATCCCGGAAGAAGAGCGCGTCGTGACCATTTCCCACGGTGGCTACGCCAAGACCCAGCCGCTGGCTGCGTACCAGGCCCAGCGTCGTGGCGGTAAAGGCAAGTCGGCGACCGGCGTCAAGGATGAGGATTACATCGCTCACCTGCTGGTTGCCAACAGCCACACCACGCTGCTGCTGTTTTCCAGCAAGGGCAAGGTCTACTGGCTGAAAACCTACGAAATCCCAGAGGCCTCCCGCGCTGCACGTGGTCGTCCGCTGGTCAACCTGCTGCCGCTGGACGACGGTGAGTACATCACCACCATGCTGCCGGTCGAGGAATACACCGAAGGTCACTACATCTTCATGGCCACCGCCAACGGCACCGTGAAGAAGACCCCGCTGGAATCCTTCAGTCGTCAACGCAGCGTCGGCCTGATCGCGCTGGAGCTGGACGAAGGCGACGTGCTGATTTCCGCGGCCATCACCGACGGCGAGCGCGAAGTGATGCTGTTCTCCGATGGCGGTAAGGTCACCCGCTTCAAGGAATCCGATGTTCGCGCCATGGGCCGTACCGCCCGCGGTGTGCGCGGCATGCGCCTGCCGGAAGGCCAGAAGCTGATTTCCATGCTGATCCCGGAAGAAGGCAGCCAGATCCTCACCGCTTCCGAGCGTGGTTTTGGCAAACGCACGGCGATCACCGAGTTCCCTGAGTACAAGCGTGGCGGTCAGGGTGTTATCGCCATGGTCAGCAACGAGCGTAACGGTCGTCTGGTCGGTGCGGTTCAGGTGCTCGACGGCGAGGAAATCATGCTGATTTCCGACCAGGGTACCCTGGTACGCACCCGTGTCGACGAAGTGTCCAGCCTGGGTCGTAACACCCAGGGCGTGACCCTGATCAAACTGGCCAACGACGAAACGCTGGTCGGGCTGGAGCGGGTTCAGGAGCCGTCGGAAGTCGAGGGTGAAGAGCTGGAAGGTGAAGAGGGTGAAGGGTTTGTCGGTGAGGTCGTGATCGACGACGTTGCCGAAGACCAGCAACTCGACGCCGCCGCTGACGAAGAGCCACAAGAGTAAGTGGATATGAGGGGGCGGATGAAAATTCGCCCCCTTGTTGTTTGTCCCTTTGAAATAATGATGCCCTTGTAGGAGCGAGCCTGCTCGCGATGGTCGTCAACGATGACGCGGGTTTTCTGATAAAACGCGGCGTCTTCAAGTCCATCGCGAGCACGCTCGCTCCTACAGTGTTTGATTGAATGCAGATACCACCAAATCAGAGCGAGATTGGATGTGAGCAAGAGAGCCTATAACTTCTGTGCCGGTCCTGCGGCGCTTCCCGAAGCTGTCCTGCAGCGCGCCCAGGGTGAACTCCTCGACTGGCACGGCAAGGGTCTGTCGGTCATGGAAATGAGCCATCGCAGCGATGAGTTCGTGTCCATTGCCACCAAGGCCGAGCAGGATCTGCGTGATCTGCTGAATATCCCCTCGAACTATAAAGTGCTGTTTCTGCAAGGTGGCGCCAGCCAGCAATTTGCTCAGATTCCTCTGAACCTGTTGCCGGAAAACGGCTCGGCCGACTATATCGACACCGGTATCTGGTCGCAGAAAGCCATCGAAGAAGCTTCGCGCTACGGCCATGTCAACGTTGCCGGCACCGCCAAGCCTTACGACTATTTCGCCATTCCCGGCCAGAACGAATGGAAGTTGTCGAAAGACGCGGCCTATGTCCATTACGCGCCGAACGAAACCATCGGCGGTCTGGAGTTCCAGTGGATTCCGGAAACCGGTGATGTTCCGCTGGTCGCCGACATGTCTTCGGACATCCTGTCGCGCCCGATTGATGTTTCGCGTTTCGGCATGATCTACGCCGGCGCCCAGAAAAACATCGGCCCGAGCGGTATCGTCGTCAACATCGTTCGCGAAGACCTGCTGGGCAAGGCTCGTTCCCTGTGCCCGACTATGCTCAACTACAAGATCGCGGCCGATAACGGTTCGATGTACAACACCCCGCCGACCTTGGCGTGGTATTTGTCCGGCCTGGTGTTCGAGTGGCTGAAAGAGCAGGGCGGCGTCGAGGCCATCGGCAAGCTCAACGAAGTCAAGCAGCGCACGCTGTATGGTTTCATCGATGCCAGCGGCCTGTACAGCAACCCGATCAACAAGTCGGACCGCTCGTGGATGAACGTGCCGTTCCGCCTGGCTGATGATCGTCTGGACAAGCCGTTCCTGGCCGGTGCCGACGAGCGTGGCCTGTTGAACCTCAAGGGTCACCGTTCCGTGGGCGGCATGCGCGCCTCCATCTATAACGCCGTCGACATCAACGCCGTCAACGCGCTGGTTTCGTACATGGCAGAGTTCGAGAAGGAACACGGCTAATGTCTGAGCAAGAACTCAAGGCACTGCGCCTGCGCATTGATGCCCTGGACGAAAAGGTCCTGGAGCTGATCAGTGAGCGTGCGCGCTGCGCCCAGGAAGTCGCGCGAGTAAAGATGGCCTCGCTGGCCGAAGGCGAAGTGCCGGTGTTCTATCGTCCCGAGCGCGAAGCTCAGGTGCTCAAGCGTGTCATGGAGCGTAACCAGGGGCCGCTGGGCAACGAAGAGATGGCGCGGTTGTTCCGTGAAATCATGTCCTCCTGCCTGGCGCTCGAGCAGCCGCTGAAAGTGGCTTACCTCGGCCCTGAAGGCACCTTCACCCAAGCGGCGGCCATGAAGCACTTCGGCCATGCCGTGATCAGCAAGCCGATGGCGGCGATCGACGAGGTGTTCCGTGAGGTGGCGGCCGGTGCGGTGAACTTTGGCGTGGTGCCGGTGGAAAACTCCACCGAGGGCGCGGTAAACCACACCCTCGACAGCTTCCTCGAGCACGACATGGTGATCTGCGGCGAAGTCGAGCTGCGTATCCACCATCACCTGTTGGTCGGTGAAAATACCAAGACCGACAGCATCAGCCGCATTTACTCCCACGCCCAGTCACTGGCCCAGTGCCGCAAGTGGCTGGACGCCCATTACCCGAATGTCGAGCGCGTGGCGGTGTCCAGCAACGCTGAAGCGGCCAAGCGGGTCAAGGGTGAGTGGAACTCGGCGGCGATTGCCGGCGACATGGCGGCCGGCCTGTACGGGCTGACCCGTTTGGCCGAGAAGATCGAGGATCGCCCGGATAACTCCACGCGCTTCCTCATGATCGGTAACCAGGAAGTGCCGCCGACCGGTGACGACAAGACATCGATCATCGTTTCGATGAGCAACAAGCCGGGTGCGCTTCACGAGTTGCTGGTGCCGTTCCACGACAATGGCATCGACCTGACGCGAATCGAGACTCGTCCGTCGCGCAGCGGTAAATGGACCTATGTGTTCTTCATCGATTTCGTCGGCCATCATCGCGACCCGCTGGTCAAAGGTGTGCTGGAGAAGATCAGTCAGGAAGCAGTAGCACTCAAGGTGCTGGGTTCCTACCCGAAAGCAGTTCTCTAAGGGGCGGTAGCAAATGAGTGGCAATTTCCTCGCTCTGGCACAGCCGGGCGTGCAACAACTTTCGCCTTACGTTCCGGGCAAACCCGTGGACGAGCTGGCGCGTGAGCTGGATCTCGATCCGGCCAGCATCGTCAAACTGGCGAGCAATGAAAACCCGCTGGGCCCCGGCCCCAAGGCGCTGGCGGCCATCCGCGATGCGCTGGCCGAGTTGACCCGCTATCCGGACGGCAACGGTTTTGCACTCAAGACCCTGTTGGCCGAACAGTGCCGTGTCGAACTCGATCAGGTCACGCTGGGCAATGGTTCCAACGACATCCTGGAGCTGGTCGCGCGTGCCTATCTGGCACCTGGCCTGAATGCCGTGTTCAGCGAGCATGCGTTCGCGGTCTACCCGATTGTCACTCAGGCTGTCGGCGCACAGGCCAAGGTCATCCCCGCCAAAGACTGGGGGCATGACCTGCCTGCCATGCTGGCGGCCATCGATGCCAACACCCGCGTGGTGTTCATCGCCAACCCGAACAACCCGACGGGTACCTGGTTCGACGCCGAGGCGCTGGACGAATTCCTGCAGGATGTTCCAGAGCATGTGCTGGTCGTACTGGATGAGGCTTACATCGAGTACGCCGAAGGCAGTGATCTGCCGGATGGTCTGGACTTCCTGGCGGCCTATCCGAACCTGCTGGTTTCCCGCACCTTCTCCAAGGCCTATGGCCTGGCGGCACTGCGCGTGGGTTATGGCTTGTCCACGGCGGTGGTCGCGGACGTGCTGAACCGTGTGCGCCAGCCGTTCAACGTCAACAGCCTGGCCCTGGCCGCTGCCTGTGCGGCGTTGAAGGATGAAGAATATCTGGCGCAGAGCCGTCAGTTGAACGAGTCCGGCATGCAGCAACTGGAAGCCGGTTTGCGTGAACTGGGGCTGAGCTGGATTCCGTCCAAGGGCAATTTCATTTGCGTCGATCTTGGTCAGGTCGCAGCCCCGGTGTTCCAGGGCTTGCTTCATGAAGGTGTGATCGTGCGTCCGGTGGCCAACTACGGCATGCCGAATCACCTGCGCATCACCATTGGTCTGCCGGCAGAAAACAGCCGCTTCCTTGAAGCGCTGAGTAAGGTTCTGGCTCGTGGTTGATGTCACTGCACTGCAATCTGCTGAACCTATGATCGGTCGCCTGGTGGTGGTCGGTCTCGGGTTGATCGGCGGTTCGTTTGCCAAGGGTTTGCGTGAAAGCGGTCTATGCCGCGAAGTGGTCGGGGTCGATCTCGATCCGCAATCGCGCAAACTCGCGGTCGAGCTGGGGGTGGTGGATCGCTGCGAGGAAGACCTGGGCGTTGCTTGTCAGGGCGCCGACGTCATTCAGCTGGCGGTACCGATTCTGGCCATGGAGAAAGTGCTCGCGCGTCTGGCCAGCATGGATCTGGGGCAGGCGATCCTGACCGATGTCGGCAGCGCCAAGGGCAATGTGGTGCGCGCTGCCACCGAAGCGTTTGGCAGCATGCCGTCCTGCTTCGTGCCGGGGCATCCGATTGCCGGTTCGGAGCAGAGTGGGGTGGAGGCCTCCAACGCCGAGCTGTTCCGTCGCCACAAAGTGATCCTCACGCCGCTGGAGCAAACCGATCCGGCAGCCCTGGCAGTGGTCGACCGTCTTTGGCGCGAATTG
The DNA here is from genome assembly GCF_000282395.1 of Pseudomonas sp. GM55. Lineage (NCBI taxonomy): Bacteria > Pseudomonadati > Pseudomonadota > Gammaproteobacteria > Pseudomonadales > Pseudomonadaceae > Pseudomonas > Pseudomonas sp. GM55. Next base: position 61,582 of record NZ_AKJJ01000041.1, read on the forward strand.
GGCGCCGATGTCGAGCACATGCAGGTCGAGCGTCACGACGAAGTATTGGCTGCGACCAGTCATCTGCCGCACTTGCTGGCGTTCGGTTTGGTCGACTCGCTGGCCAAGCGCAATGAAAATCTTGAGATCTTCCGTTACGCTGCGGGCGGTTTCCGCGATTTCACGAGAATCGCCGGTAGCGACCCGGTCATGTGGCACGACATCTTCCTCGCCAACCGCGAAGCTGTCCTGCGCACACTCGATACATTTCGCAGCGATCTCGACGCCTTGCGCGAAGCGGTCGATGCAGGGGATGGGCACCAATTGTTGGGCGTTTTCACTCGCGCCCGGGTTGCCCGCGAGCATTTCAGTAAAATCCTGGCCCGCAGGGCCTATGTGGACGCTATGAATTCCAACGATCTGATTTTCCTGGCTCAACCTGGTGGCCGCCTGTCCGGTCGGATTCGCGTACCAGGTGACAAATCGATTTCCCACCGTTCGATCATGCTCGGTTCTCTGGCTGAAGGTGTCACCGAAGTCGAAGGTTTCCTTGAGGGTGAAGATGCCCTGGCGACCCTGCAGGCTTTTCGTGACATGGGCGTGGTCATCGAGGGCCCGCACCACGGTCGCGTGACCATTCACGGCGTTGGCCTGCATGGTCTGAAGCCGGCGCCGGGCCCGATCTATCTGGGCAACTCCGGTACTTCGATGCGCCTGCTGTCCGGCTTGCTGGCTGCGCAGAACTTCGACAGTACCCTGACCGGCGATGCCTCGCTGTCCAAGCGCCCGATGAATCGCGTGGCCAATCCGCTGCGTGAAATGGGTGCGGTGATCGAAACCGCTGCTGAAGGTCGTCCGCCGATGACCATTCGTGGTGGCAACAAGCTCAAGGGGCTGACCTACACCATGCCGATGGCCAGTGCCCAGGTTAAGTCCTGCCTGCTGTTGGCCGGCCTGTATGCAGAAGGCAAGACCACGGTTACCGAACCTGCTCCGACCCGCGACCATACCGAGCGCATGCTCCGTGGCTTCGGCTACCCGGTAACGGTCAACGGTGCGACCGCATCGGTCGAGTCCGGCAGCAAACTGACCGCGACCCACATCGAAGTCCCGGGTGACATTTCGTCCTCGGCGTTCTTCCTGGTGGCGGCATCGATCGCCGAGGGTTCCGAGCTGGTGCTGGAGCACGTCGGCATCAACCCGACACGTACCGGTGTGATCGACATCCTGCGCCTGATGGGCGCCGACATCACCCTGGAAAACCAGCGTGAAGTGGGTGGCGAGCCGGTGGCGGATTTGCGCGTACGTGCAGCTAAACTCAAAGGTATCGAGATTCCCGAGGCGCTGGTTCCGCTGGCGATCGACGAGTTCCCGGTGCTGTTCGTCGCCGCAGCCTGTGCCGAAGGGCGCACCGTGTTGCGCGGTGCCGAAGAGCTGCGGGTCAAGGAGTCGGATCGCATCCAGGTCATGGCGGATGGTTTGCTGGCGCTGGGCGTCAAATGCGAGCCAACCCCGGATGGCATCATCATCGACGGCGGCCAGATCGGCGGCGGTGAAGTGCACGGTCATGGTGATCACCGTATCGCCATGGCGTTCAGCGTTGCTTCGCTGCGCGCCAATGCTCCGATCCGCATCCATGATTGCGCCAACGTCGCGACGTCGTTCCCGAACTTCCTGGCGCTGTGCGCACAGGTCGGTATTCGCGTGGCGCAAGAGGCACAGTCGTGAACAACATTGCACCGGTCATCACCATCGATGGGCCAAGCGGTTCGGGCAAGGGCACGGTAGCCGGGATTCTGGCCAAGCGCCTGGGCTGGAATCTGCTGGATTCCGGTGCGTTGTACCGATTGCTGGCCTTCGCCGCGCATAACCATGGTGTCGACCTGACCAATGAAGAGCTGCTGAAGAAACTCGCCGCTCATCTGGATGTGCAGTTCATCGCGGCGACGGACGGTCAGTTGCAACGCATCATTCTGGAAGGTGATGAAGTCAGCGATGTCATTCGTACCGAAAGCGTCGGTTCCGGCGCTTCCCAGGTGGCTGCGCTGCCCGCTGTGCGCGAGGCGCTGCTGCAGCGCCAGCGCGCTTTTCAGGAAGCGCCGGGCCTTGTGGCGGATGGGCGCGACATGGGTACAGTGGTTTTTCCTGACGCACCGCTGAAGATTTTTCTGACCGCCAGCGCCGAGGAGCGGGCACGCCGTCGATATTTGCAGTTGAAGGGCAAGGTCGAGGGTGTTAGTCTGTCGAGTCTGCTAGATGAGATACGTGCGCGCGATGAGCGTGACACCCAGCGAGCGGTAGCCCCGCTCAAACCGGCGGCTGACGCCATACAGCTGGATTCCACGGAATTATCCATCGACCAGGTGCTGGAACGCATCATGAGCGAGATCGCCATCCGCGATATCGCCGGGTGACCAAGAAGGCCGCAGGGGACCAGTCATAGTCCTGCGGTGGCTTCTTTTAAATGAAACTAACCCACACCGTCTGGGGTGTGGAGATGGGCGTATTCTTCGCCCTCATCAACAGGAATTAAAATGAGCGAAAGCTTTGCGGAACTCTTTGAAGAAAGCCTAAAGACCCTGAACCTTCAGGCAGGCTCCATCATCACCGGTGTTATCGTTGATATCGATTACCAGGCTCGCTGGGTAACCGTTCACGCTGGCCTGAAGTCCGAAGCACTGATCCCGCTGGAGCAGTTCTACAACGACGCTGGCGAACTGAACATCAACGTCGGTGACGAAGTTCACGTTGCTCTGGACTCGGTTGAAGACGGTTTCGGTGAAACCAAGCTGTCCCGTGAAAAAGCCAAGCGCGCTGAATGCTGGATCGTTCTGGAAGCAGCCTTCGCAGCCGAAGAAGTGGTCAAGGGCGTTATCAACGGTAAGGTTAAAGGCGGCTTCACTGTCGACGTTAACGGCATCCGTGCGTTCCTGCCAGGTTCTCTGGTTGACGTCCGTCCAGTGCGCGACACCACGCACCTGGAAGGCAAAGAGCTGGAATTCAAGGTCATCAAGCTGGACCAGAAGCGCAACAACGTTGTCGTTTCCCGTCGCAGTGTCCTGGAAGCCGAGAACTCCGCCGAGCGCGAAGCTCTGCTGGAATCCCTGCAGGAAGGCCAACAAGTCAAAGGTATCGTCAAGAACCTCACCGATTACGGCGCATTCGTCGATCTGGGTGGCGTCGATGGCCTGCTGCACATTACCGACATGGCCTGGAAGCGTATCAAGCATCCTTCCGAAATCGTCAACGTTGGCGACGAGATCGATGTCAAGGTTCTGAAGTACGATCGCGAGCGCAATCGTGTTTCCCTGGGCCTGAAGCAGCTGGGCGAAGATCCATGGGTTGCTATCAAAGCCCGTTACCCAGAAAGCACTCGCGTTACCGCTCGTGTAACCAACCTGACCGACTACGGCTGCTTCGCTGAGCTGGAAGAAGGCGTTGAAGGTCTGGTACACGTTTCCGAAATGGACTGGACCAACAAGAACATCCATCCTTCGAAAGTCGTACAAGTCGGCGACGAAGTGGAAGTTATGGTTCTGGACATCGACGAAGAGCGTCGTCGTATCTCCCTGGGCATCAAGCAGTGCAAATCCAACCCATGGGAAGATTTCTCTGGCCAGTTCAACAAGGGCGATAAAATCTCCGGCACCATCAAGTCGATCACCGATTTCGGTATCTTCATTGGTCTGGACGGCGGCATCGACGGTCTGGTTCACCTGTCCGACATCTCCTGGAACGAAGTGGGCGAAGAAGCCGTTCGCCGCTTCAAGAAGGGCGACGAGCTGGACACCGTTATCCTGTCGGTTGACCCAGAGCGCGAGCGCATCTCCCTGGGTATCAAGCAACTGGAAAGCGATCCGTTCTCAGAGTACGTTCAAGAGAACGACAAAGGCGCCATCGTTAAAGGCATCGTGAAGGAAGTTGACGCTAAAGGCGCCATCATCACTCTGGCCGACGATATCGAAGCGACTCTGAAAGCCTCCGAAATCAGCCGTGACCGCGTTGAAGACGCGCGCAACGTTCTGAAAGAAGGCGAAGAAGTAGAAGCCAAGATCATCAGCGTTGACCGCAAGAGCCGTGTAATTCAGCTCTCGATCAAGTCGAAAGACGTTGAAGACGAGAAAGAAGCAATCCAGAGCCTGCGCGACAAGCCAGTAGCTACTGATGCTCCTGTGGCCACCACTCTGGGTGACCTGCTGCGTGCACAAATGGAAAAACAGAACTAAGTTCTGGTTTTCTGTAAAAAAGGGCGACTTCGGTCGCCCTTTTTTGTGCCTTGGATTTGGTGAGTCGCGCCCGGCTTTAGTGGCTTGAGTTGTGAACCAAAGATGCTGAAAAAATGTCTGATTGTTTAGTCGGATCAAGCGCTTATTTGCAGCTAGTCTTTAGCCTGAGGCTAATGATCGCCCGTTGGGCTTTCTGGCAAAAGGACGTGAATGAACAAGCTCATTATTGCAGTAGCAGTGCTGGTGCTAGCGGGTTGTACCACCAATGCCAAAACTCATGCGGTACGCGGGGTAAGTGGCATTGAGGTGGATTGTTCGGGGCTCGGTTCGAAATGGGGTAGGTGTTACAAGCGTGCGGCCAAGGAGTGCAAGGGGGCGGGCTACAAGGTTGTGGCGAGGTCTGATGATCTCAAGGAAGAGGAGGAGGTTTTCCCCTTCGGATTCAATCCCGCGGGTTTCCTGACGCGCACTATGTTGGTGATTTGCCGATGAGATGGCGATGGCCCAAATGTCTTCCCTCTTCCTGGGGGCAAGCATTTTGGGGCAGGGGAATAGATGGCAAAACTCGGGCTGTTCAAAATCATGCGGCCGTGCTACAACCTTTGAAGCGCTGATCTAGCTGCTTGAAAAAGAAGGGAAAAATATGACGAAGTCGGAGTTGATCGAACGAATTGTCACCCATCAAGGGCTGCTCTCATCCAAGGATGTTGAGCTGGCCATCAAGACCATGCTTGAGCAAATGTCCCAATGTCTGGCTACTGGAGATCGTATCGAGATCCGGGGGTTTGGCAGCTTTTCTTTGCACTACAGAGCGCCGAGGGTTGGGCGTAATCCGAAGACTGGGCAGTCGGTTAGCCTGGATGGAAAGTTTGTTCCGCATTTCAAGCCGGGGAAGGAGCTTAGGGATCGGGTGAATGAGGATGAGGAGGAGGTGTGATTTCTGTAGTGCTTCAAGGAGCCGTTCATGCGTAACGTCAAGCGCGTACTGCTTGCTGTATTCGTTCTATTGCTTGTTCTTGTGGTCCTTGCATTTATCCTCGAAAATCAGCAATCAATTTCCCTGCTGTTCTTTGGATTGGTCGGACCACAGCTACCAGTTTCGTTGCTCATGGTCCTGACGCTATTGGTCGGCATGGCAATCGGGCCGATTCTGAGTTGGGTTTTGGGGCGTGCGTCCAGATCTCCGCGCAAGCGCGTTGTCTGACTGGAATAGGCCCATGATGCAAGACGAGTTTTACCGCAGCTTGTCTCTATCCAATAGTAAAACCTTCATTAAGCTGTAAAATGCTGCGCATGTCCGATAGTGGCATATGCCCCCCATCGGTTCAGGCTGACTCTGTCAGAAGCCTCAGCAAGCTTGATGGCTTTTGCGTTCATGGATTAGACAGCGCTCGGTTGGCGGCCCTGTCAGTTACTCAAGGGTATGGTTTCGCGTGAAAATTCTAGTAACCGGCGGCGCCGGATTTATTGGCTCGGCAGTCATCCGTCACATCATCTCCAACACTACCGACTCGGTCATTAACGTCGATAAACTTACTTACGCGGGTAATCTTGAGTCGTTGGCCGAAGTTAGCCAGAACTCGCGTTACGTGTTCGAGCGCGTCGACATTTGTGATCGTGAACAGATCGACCGCGTCATGCGTGATCACCAGCCAGATGCCATCATGCACCTGGCGGCAGAGTCTCACGTCGATCGTTCGATCTCCGGCCCGTCTGAATTTATTCAGACTAACATCATCGGTACTTACACGTTGCTGGAAGCTGCGCGCCACTATTGGGCGGCACTGGATGATGCGCGTAAAGCTAACTTCCGTTTTCACCACATTTCGACTGACGAAGTTTACGGAGACCTCGAAGGTCCGGAAGACCTCTTCACCGAAACCACGCCTTATCAGCCAAGCTCGCCTTACTCCGCCAGTAAGGCTAGTTCCGATCACCTGGTTCGCGCATGGAGCCGTACCTACGGCCTGCCAACTTTGGTGACCAACTGTTCAAACAACTATGGTCCCTGTCATTTCCCTGAGAAGCTGATCCCGCTGATCATCCTCAATGCTCTGGAAGGCAAGCCGCTTCCTGTCTACGGTCAAGGTAACCAGGTTCGTGACTGGCTTTACGTCGAGGATCACGCCCGGGCACTCTACAAAGTTGTCACCGAAGGCGTGATTGGTGAGACGTACAACATCGGCGGCCACAACGAAAAGCAAAACATCGAAGTGGTTCACACCCTGTGCACATTGCTTGATGAACTGCGTCCAGATTCCGCACACCGTCCGCACGCCAGCCTGATCACCTACGTACAAGATCGACCTGGCCATGATCAGCGCTACGCGATCGATGCCAGAAAAATCCAGCGCGAGCTAGGCTGGACTCCGGAAGAAACCTTCGAAACCGGCATCCGCAAGACGGTTGAATGGTATCTGGACAATACCGAGTGGGTAGAGCACGTCAAGAGCGGCACCTATCAGCAGTGGATCGACCAGAATTACGCGGATCGCTCGAGCAAAGCATGAAAATCCTTCTGTTGGGAAAAAATGGTCAAGTGGGCTGGGAGCTGCAACGCTCCCTTACGCCTTTGGGTGAGCTGATCGCATTGGACCGTCGTGCGAATGATGGTTTGACGGGAGATATTTCCGATCTCGATGCCTTGCGCGCCACAATTCGCAAGGTCAAACCTGATGTCATCGTCAATGCGGCGGCCTACACTGCCGTGGACAAGGCCGAGTCCGAAACCGAATTGGCAGACAGAGTGAACAGTCTGGCAACCCAAGTCATGGCTGAAGAGGCTGCATCCTCGGGTGCATGGCTGATTCACTATTCTACCGATTATGTTTTCAACGGGCAGGGCTCCACCCCTTGGCAGGAGACAGATGCTGTCGCCCCCGTGAATCATTACGGTGCCACCAAGCTGGCGGGTGAGCAGGCAATAACTGCATCTGGATGTAAGCACCTGATTTTCCGTACCAGCTGGGTCTACGGAGCTCGCGGTAACAACTTCGCCAAGACCATGCTGCGTCTGGCCAAGGATCGAGAAACACTGAACGTCATTGCAGACCAGATCGGAGCACCCACTGGTGCCGACCTGATTGCAGATGTGACGGCGTTGGCCATCCAGCAAGCCGTCCAGCGTCCGGAGCTGTCAGGTCTATATCACTTGGCAGCAAGCGGTGAGGTTTCCTGGCACGGTTATGCCCGCTATGTGATCGAATTTGCCAAGGCCAATGCCGAGCAACTTGCCGTCACAGCTGTAGATCCCATAGAAACCACCGCGTATCCAACGCCTGCACGCCGTCCTTTGAATTCCAGGCTGAATACCCGGAAACTGCGTGATAATTTTTCTCTGCACTTACCGGATTGGCAAAGTGGTGTAACCCGAATGCTTATGGAAGTTCTGAACAAATGACAACGACAAATCGTAAAGGCATCATTCTGGCCGGTGGTTCGGGAACTCGGTTGCATCCGTTGACGCTCGGTGTTTCCAAGCAAATGCTGCCGATATACGACAAGCCAATGATTTTTTATCCGCTGTCGGTGCTCATGCTTGCCGGGATGCGTGAAATTCTGATCATTTCCACCCCGGAAGACTTACCGTGCTTCCGCAAGCTGCTGGGTGATGGCAGCCTTTATGGCATCAAGCTTACTTACGCGGAACAGCCAAGCCCGGATGGTCTTGCGCAAGCATTCATCATAGGTGAAGAGTTCATCGGCAAAGATCCATGCTGCCTCATCTTGGGTGATAACATTTTTTACGGTCAGCACTTTTCGGACAAACTCCGTTCCGCCAGTGCTCAAACTCATGGTGCGACAGTTTTCGGGTATCACGTTTCCGATCCCGAGCGATTCGGCGTGGTGGAGTTTGATTCCTCAGGCCGTGCCTTGAGTATTGAAGAAAAACCGCTCAGGCCTAAATCCAGCTACGCGGTGACTGGTTTGTATTTCTTCGACAATCAGGTTGTCGAGATAGCAAAAAATATCAAGCCGTCCGAACGTGGCGAATTGGAGATTACCGATGTCAATCGTGTCTATCTCGAAAAAAAGACTCTCAACGTTGAAATGCTCGGGCGCGGGTTTGCATGGTTGGATACCGGTACTCATGATTCGCTGCTTGAAGCCAGCCATTTTGTGCATACCATCGAGCAGCGTCAGGGGTTGAAGGTGGCTTGTCTGGAAGAAATTGCTTACAACAGTGGCTGGATTACTGCTGAGCAGTTGGGATCTCAAGCTGATGCACTGAAGAAGACTGGCTATGGTCAGTACCTGCAAAGGTTGTTGGTCTTACCTTCCCTGTGAGACGGTCGCGAATTGTTCGCTCCAGAGCCCGCGCTCGTCAGAGAGTTTCAGTCGCTACTAATAGCTGGTAGCTCTGCGGATCGCCTGGTTATTGTGAAGATTCGTGTCGATAGGATGCGAAAGAAATAAAGCTCGCATCCTATCTACAATTAAAATGAATAGGCGAAATTTTATATGGCGAACACCCCGGCATCCACGCCGCGCACCGATGAGACTGACCTGTTTGAACTGGTTGCGGCGTTATGGACTCAGAAGCTTTTGATATTCAGCGTCGCTTTAGTCGGAGTATTGGCAGCAGCGACTTATGCATTTTTGAGTAAACCGGTGTATGAGGCGCGTGTTTACCTGCAGCCACCTACCATGAACGATATCGCCGATTTCAACTATGGCCGAACTTTCGGTGCGGAACTGGCACCATTTACGATCAAAGATGTATACGACGTATTCACCCGTAATTTGCAGAGTGAATCATTACGACGTGCTTTCTTCAATCAAGTATATCTACCTTCACTGTCGCCGTCCGAGCGCAGTGGATCGCAAGATCTGCTGTACTCTAATTTTTTAAAATTATTGACTATAGGCCTACCAACCAAGGAACAGCCAGATCGTTATTCCGTTGTAGCTAAAGGTGAGGATCCTGCACGTGCCGTCGTGTGGGTCAAGGATTTTGCAGCGCGGGCGGGTGCCGCAGCGGAAGAAGAAATGATCAGTAATATCACCCGTGAAGCTGAAGTGCGGGCACGCAATCTTGGCCAGCAGATCACTACGCTGCAAGAAGCTCAAAACCAGATTCGCCAGGATTCCATCACACGCTTGCGCGAGGCGCTAGCGGTTGCCGAGGCCATTGGCCTAGAGAATCCACCTATCATCTCGGGCAATCTTTCCGCTGAGGTCTCCGCAGATATGGATGGACAGCTGACATATATGCGCGGTAGTAAAGCCCTAAAGGCGGAAATTCATAACCTTGAAACGCGAAAATCTAATGATCCTTTCATAGGGCAACTAAGAGAGCTTCAAAACAAGCAAAGCTTTTACAAGGATCTGCAGGTTAACCCGGACACTGTCTCTGTCTATCGTCAGGATGGTCCAATCGAGCAGCCCGACCGCCCTATCAAACCCAAAAAGGATCTCATCATGTTGCTGGGGTTATTCCTGGGCTGTGTACTTGGTTTCATGATCGCGCTGGTCCGCCGTTCATTTGAACGACGCGGTTATATTAAGGCGTATTCATAGTAGTAATCTGACCAATAATAACCGTAGATTTTTCGATAACATAAAAACTCGGTTTGTCTGGTCGTTGGCTATTTTTCATATTATTTAACAAAGAGGGTAGGCCGTGTTTGATAAAAAAACTCTACTGATAACGGGGGGGACAGGTTCTTTTGGTAACGCTGTGCTCAAGCGATTTCTAGATACTGACATAACTGAAATTCGCATTTTCAGCCGCGACGAGAAAAAGCAGGATGACATGCGCAAGCGCTATGCCAGTCCGAAGCTGAAATTTTACATTGGGGATGTGCGGGATTATCAAAGCATATTGAATGCTAGTCGTGGTGTGGATTTCATTTTTCATGCCGCAGCGCTCAAGCAAGTCCCATCTTGCGAGTTTCACCCGATGGAGGCTGTCAAAACGAATGTTCTTGGTACCGAGAATGTTCTTGAGGCGGCGATACAGAATGAAGTCAAACGGGTGGTTTGTCTAAGTACCGACAAGGCTGTGTATCCGATCAATGCCATGGGTATTTCCAAAGCCATGATGGAAAAGGTCATGGTTGCCAAATCCCGCAATGTGGATGAAACCAAGACGGTGATTTGTGGTACGCGCTACGGGAATGTCATGGCTTCGCGTGGGTCCGTAATTCCTTTGTTCATTGGTCAGATTCGAGCTGGCCAACCGTTATCGATTACAGATCCAAACATGACACGTTTCATGATGACTCTCGCGGATGCTGTTGATCTGGTTTTGTATGCTTTTGAGCATGGCAACAACGGTGATCTATTCGTCCAGAAGGCCCCTGCTGCGACTGTGGAGACTCTTGCTCTTGCCCTGACATCGATGCTAGGGCAGCCTGAGCATCCTATTCAGATTATCGGCACACGCCACGGCGAGAAACTCTACGAGGCTCTTTTGAGCCGAGAAGAAATGGCCTGCGCAGAGGACATGGGCGATTATTTCCGAGTGCCGCCGGATCTTCGAGATTTGAATTACAGTAAATTTGTCGAGCAAGGCGAAGAAAAAATTTCCACCATGGAGGACTACAACTCGCACAACACCGAGCGCCTGGATGTTCAGGGGATGCAGAGTTTGCTACTGAAACTTGACTTTATGCGTGCCATTCAGCGCGGCGAATATGCGACACCCGAGGAATAAAGCATGAAAGTATTGATCACCGGTGCTAACGGATTCGTTGGTAAAAACCTTATAGCTCATCTGCATGAGCGAAAAGACGTCGAGGTGCTGCGATTCTGTCGCGAAGATAATATCGCCAGTCTGCATTCGCTCGTATCTGAGGTGGATTTCGTTTTCCACTTGGCCGGTGTCAATCGTCCTCAGAATGTCGAAGAGTTTAAGGTTGGTAACGCCGATTTGACTCAAGCGTTATGCGCAGCGGTCGCGGTGAGTGGACGTAAAATTCCAATACTTTATACCTCTTCAATTCAAGCTGAGTTGGCTAATGCTTACGGCGAAAGTAAGCGCGAAGCTGAAGATGCTCTGCTGAACCTTTCTACGACATGTGGCAATAGTGTGCATTTGTTCAGGCTGCCAAACGTATTTGGGAAGTGGGCTCGACCTAACTACAATTCGGCTGTAGCGACTTTCTGTCATAATATAGCAAATAATTTGCCTGTCAGCATAAATGACGCCAACGCTAAAATTTCACTTGTTTACATCGACGACGTCATAAGCAGTTTTATTTCTGTAATGGACGGTAAGCAGGCAGGTAATCCGTTTGTAAAAATAGAACAAAATTACTCGATAACTGTAGGTGATCTATCGGCACAACTGTATGCCTTTAAAGAGAGTCGGCAGTCTATGATTGCTGAGCGGGTCGGCACTGGCCTCGTGCGAGCTTTGTATTCGACCTATCTCAGCTATTTGCCACCCGAAGAGTTCACTTACGAAGTTCCTAAGTACGGAGATGCTCGCGGCGTTTTCGTGGAGATGCTCAAAACCAAGGATTCAGGTCAGTTTTCATACTTTACTGCACACCCAGGCATTACTCGTGGCGGTCATTATCATCATACGAAAACAGAAAAATTTCTGGTTATTTCCGGCAGGGCATGCTTCCGATTTCGCCATATAACATCGGGTGAGTTCTATGAGTTATTCACAGATGGAGAAACCCCGAAAATTGTAGAGACCGTGCCCGGTTGGAGTCATGACATTACCAACGTTGGTGAAAGTGAAATGATCGTCATGCTGTGGGCGAACGAGATTTTTGATCGTGAGCTTCCGGACACCTACACTATGCCAGTGGGCTCCGAAGCCTGATCGTATTAGGAATGAGAATTACAATGAAAAAGTTGAAAATCGTCACTGTAGTAGGCACCCGTCCTGAAATCATTCGCTTGTCGCGTGTCATCACTGCGCTGGATAAGTATTGCGATCACGTACTGGTCCACACAGGGCAAAATTACGATTACGAGTTGAATGAAATATTTTTCCAGGATCTCGGGATCCGCAAACCGGATCATTTTCTCAACGCCGCGGGCAGCAGTGGTGCTGAGACCATAGGGAATGTGATCATTTCTGTGGACCGAGTACTCGCGTCTGTTCAACCAGAGGCTTTGCTTGTCTTGGGTGATACCAATAGTTGCATGGCTGTTATTCCTGCCAAACGTCGCAAGATTCCAACTTTCCACATGGAAGCTGGTAATCGTTGTTTTGATATGCGAGTGCCTGAGGAAATCAATCGGCGGATTGTCGATCATACTGCTGACATTAATCTTACTTACAGCACAATTGCGCGCGATTACTTGCTCAAGGAAGGTCTGTCACCTGATATGGTGATCAAGACGGGTAGTCCGATGTTCGAAGTCCTGAATTATTATCGCCAGGGGATCGAATCTTCGGACGTGTTGGTACGTTTGGGACTTGAGGCTGGTAAATTTTTTGTAGTAAGCGCACACCGTGAAGAGAATATCGATTCTGACAAAAATCTCTTGAAGTTGGTTGATGTCCTCAATACCGTCGCGGCAACCTTCGGTTATCCGGTGATAGTTTCCACTCATCCGCGCACTCAAAAGCGTGTAGATGCGATGGGGATTGTATTTCACGAAAACGTGAAACTTCTGAAACCTTTGGGTTTTAAAGATTACAACAAGCTGCAGTTGGAATCCAAAGCGGTGCTTTCTGACAGCGGTACCATCAGCGAAGAGTCTTCGATACTCAATTTTCCTGCATTGAATATCCGTGAGGCTCACGAGCGTCCAGAGGGAATGGAGGAGGCTGCGGTGATGATGGTGGGGCTCGAGGTCGAGCGAGTACTGCAGGGACTGATGGTTCTGGATACGCAAGCTTCCGGTACGGAGCGTACCCTGCGCCTGGTCGAAGATTACAGCATGCCCAATGTGTCAGAAAAAGTAGCCCGGATTGTTCACAGTTATACCGATTATGTAAATCGAATCGTCTGGAAACGCTACTAATTCGAGTTGTTATCATGCCTGAGAAGAAACTGAGAATCCTGCTGGTTACGCAATATTTTTGGCCAGAAAATATGCGCATAAACGATTTGGTTCGTGATTTTACCGAGAAGGGACATTCGGTCACTGTACTGACGGGTCTTCCAAATTATCCGGAAGGCAGAGTATTCGATGAATTCCAGGCGATGCCTGAGCGTTTCAATGAATACTTTGATGCCAGAATTGTCCGGGTGCCGATGCTTCCGCGAGGTAAGCGTAGCATTCAATTGGCATTGAATTATCTCAGTTTCTTTACTAGTGCCTCAGTTTTTGGCGCCTACAAACTGCGTGGTGAGCAGTTCGACGCAATCTTCGTATATGCCGTATCACCGATCATGGCCGCTATTCCGGCATTGGTGATTGGTCGATTGAAAAAAGCACCCGTTTTTGTGTGGGTTCTTGATCTCTGGCCTGAAACGCTCAGAGCTGTCGGCGTTTTGAAGAAGCCTGTGCTGCTGTCGATGGTCGGCAAGATGGTTTCATGGATTTATAATCGTACTGACTATTTGCTTTTGCAATCGCATGGTTTTTTTGACAACGTTCAAAAGTATTGCACGAAAGACATATCTCCCCAACGACTGGTTTATTTTCCAAGTTGGGCTGAAGATGATTTTTCTACAGACGAAAATCGAGTCTCAACGTTGTTGGCACGTGACGATACTGTCTTTACTGTATTGTTCGCAGGCAATCTCGGAGAAGCTCAAGATCTTCCCGCTGTGTTAGATGCGGCCGAAGCATTGGTTGGCAAGGTATCTGTGCGCTGGGTGATTGTTGGTGACGGGCGTATGAGCGATTGGTTAAGTCAACAAGTCCAGTCCAGAGGACTTGATAACGTGCTGCTACTAGGTCGACATCCTTTGGATGAGATGCCAGCCCTGTTCGCTTGTGCAGACGCTTTGCTTGTGTCACTGAAGACCAACGACGTTTTTGAGAAGACAATACCTGGAAAAGTACAGGCTTATCTTGCCTCTGGCAGGCCGCTGTTAGGGATGATCAACGGAGAGGCAGCAAGAGTGATCAGAGACTCGGGGGCCGGTCTCACATGCTCTTCTGGTGATTCGAAAGGTTTGGCAGAGATCACGTTGGCGCTGGCGCAATCTGACGCAAGTCAATTGAGGGCGATGGGTGAATTCGGTCGGCAGTATTACTTGAATAATTATTCAAAATCTCGCCTTCTATCCCTACTGGAAGATCTTTTCAGAAACGCCACTTTAAGAAAGGCCAGCTATTGATGCAGAATTCTATTTTATTGACTGGGGCGACGGGCTTCGTCGGTGGCGCTATTCTCAAGCGTTTATACACCGAAAAAAAATATACTGTTGTTGCTGTTGTCCGAGGCGAATCCCAACTTGAGGTTCAGGACGTTCGCACGGTACGCATCGGCAGCTTTGATGGCGAAACCCAGTGGAAAGAAAGTCTCAGTAACTTTGATGTGATTATTCACTCTGCGGCACGAGTTCATGTCATGAATGATGCCGAGTCCGATCCGTTGGCAGCGTTTCGCAAAGTGAATGTTGAAGGTACTTTGAACCTGGCTCGTCAGGCGGCCGCCTCTGGTGTGCGAAGATTCGTTTTCATAAGTTCGATCAAGGTCAACGGAGAGGGGACGGCCGCAGGTATTCCCTATACAAGCGATGATATTCCCGCTCCGGTAGATCCCTACGGTATTTCGAAAATGGAGGCTGAGCAGGGACTTCGCCAGCTTTCGGCGGAAACCGCGATGGAGGTGGTTATTATCCGCCCGGTCCTGGTGTATGGACCGGGAGTCAAGGCGAACTTTCTGAATATGATGCGCTGGTTGGACAAGGGCGTTCCGTTGCCTTTCGGCGCGATTTATAATAATCGGAGTCTCGTTGCGCTGGATAACCTGGTAGATCTGATAGTGACCTGTATAGATCACCCGGCAGCCGGCAATCAAACCTTTCTCGTGAGCGATGGCGAGGATTTATCCACTACCGCACTGCTAAACAAGATGGCGAAAGCGCTTCACAAGCCGGCTCGACTCATTCCTGTACCCAGTTGGGTGCTCCAGGGAGGTGCTGCTTTATTGGGTAAAAAAGCACTCTCCCAGCGTCTATGTGGATCGCTGCAAGTCGATATTACCAAGACTCGCACTCTTTTATGCTGGACGCCGCCAGTCAGTACTGATGATGCTTTGGCAGCAACTGCATTACATTTTCGGGAACATCAATAACAATGATTTACTTGTGGCTCATACCAGCTGTTGCCGTTCTTTCCTTGGGGCTGACTGCGGCGTTACGTCGTTATGCTCTGAGTCGAAACATTATCGATATCCCCAATGCGCGAAGCTCTCACTCCATCCCAACCCCACGCGGTGGTGGAGTGGCCATCGTAATCGCTTTTCTCGTATCGCTGCCTGTTCTTGGTTATGCGGGGTTGGTTACGTGGTCGCAGCTCATTGCTGTAGGCGGAGCGGGGATGTTGGTCGCCCTGATTGGCTTTATGGATGACCATGGCCATATAGCAGCGCGTTGGCGATTGCTCGGTCATTTCGGTGCGGGTATATGGGCACTGTTATGGACTGGAGGCTTTCCTCCTATAGTCGTTTTTGGAATGAGCATGGACCTTCACTGGTTTGGCTATATTCTGGCGGCAATTTATCTGGTCTGGGTCCTCAATCTTTATAATTTCATGGACGGGATTGACGGAATTGCCAGCATAGAATCTTTGTGTGTGTGTCTTGGCGCGTGTTTCCTCTACTGGATCAATGGGACTCCAGCGCTGATATGGGGACCGATGGTCTTGGCTATGGCGGTCCTCGGTTTCCTATATTGGAACTTTCCCCCGGCACGCATTTTCATGGGGGATGCGGGCAGTGGGTTCCTGGGCATTGCCCTGGGAGTGCTGTCACTCCAGGCAGCATGGACGTCTTCAGAGCTATTCTGGGCATGGTTGATTCTATTAGGGGTCTTCATCGTCGATGCAACGTTCACTCTATTACGTCGCATGGCCCGAGGCGACAAGGTTTATGAAGCCCATCGCAGTCACGCTTACCAGTTCGCTTCACGGCAATTCGGCAAGCATCTACCGGTAACGCTGGCAGTAGGCGCAATCAATATGTTCTGGTTGTTCCCCATTGCTTTCTGCGTGGTTTACTGGAAACTCGATGGTGCACTTGGCCTAGCAATGGCGTACATCCCACTGATCATTCTCGCTGTGAAATTCCATGCAGGAGAACTCGAAAGCTCAGTCTCCACATCATCCGGTTGAGCTTTGGATACTGATTTAGCAGGTGTCGTGGGTGCCCGAATAGGTACAATAATCGAGTCATATCCAGTTTAGGAGCGGGACAAGGTGTTTGAAGCGTTTATGGAGAGGTTACGAGCTCATTTACTCGGGCTACCACGCCGCCAGAAGCGACTGATTCAGGTTTCGGCCGACGTCGTTCTGGTTTGGATCGCCCTGCTGCTGGCGTTCGTTGTTCGTCTTGGCATTGATGAGATGGCAAATCCGTTTATTGCTCACCCCTGGCTATTCCTGATTGCTCCAGTGGTTGCAATACCTTTGTTCATCCGCTTTGGCATGTATCGTGCCGTGATGCGCTATTTCGGCAATGACGCACTGATCGCCATTATCAAGGCTGTGAGCTTGTCATCCCTGATTCTTGGGGTCATCGTCTACTGGTACAGCAACCACCAAAATATCATCCCGCGTTCGATCATCTTCAATTACTGGTGGTTGAGTCTGATCATGATTGGCGGTTTGCGTTTGGCAATGCGTCAGTACTTCTTGGGAGACTGGTTTACGGCTGTTCAGCATGTGCCCTTTACGAGCCGAGATGATGGTCTCCCGAGAGTGGCAATTTATGGCGCCGGTGCCGCAGGGAATCAGCTTGTTGCGGCATTACGTATTGGGCGGGCCATGCGCCCGGTAGCATTCATTGATGATGATAAAGGCATCGCCGATCGGATAATCTCAGGCCTGCATGTCTACAATCCCAAGCAAATCCAGCGAATGATCGACGTTACCGGTGCTCAAGAGGTCCTTCTTGCGATTCCGTCGGCCAACAGAGGCCGTCGCCGTGAGATTCTCACATTCCTTGAAGGTTTTCCGCTGCATGTTCGAAGTGTGCCGGGTTTCATGGATCTGGCGAGTGGTAGAGTCAAGGTCGACGATATTCAGGAAGTAGACATTGCTGACTTGCTCGGCCGTGACTCCGTACCTGCTCAGGGAGAGTTGCTCGAGCACTGTATCAAGGGGCAGTCGGTTCTTGTTACTGGAGCAGGTGGTTCAATCGGTTCAGAACTTTGCCGTCAAATCCTGGCGTTGCGGCCAACAACGTTGTTACTGCTAGATCATAGTGAGTTTAATCTCTACAGCATTTTGTCTGAACTGGAGCAGCGCATAGCACGGGAATCACTATCGGTTCATCTGTTGCCTATCCTCGGTTCCGTACGCAATCCAGACAAGTTGCTGGACGTGATGAAAACCTGGCACGTAGACACTGTCTACCATGCCGCTGCTTACAAACACGTACCCATGGTAGAGCACAACATTGCCGAAGGCGTCCTGAACAATGTGATCGGCACGCTCAATACCGCCCAGGCCGCTCTCCAAGCCGGTGTGGCCAACTTTGTATTGATCTCCACGGACAAAGCCGTGCGCCCGACCAATGTGATGGGTAGCACCAAGCGGCTTGCGGAATTGACACTGCAGGCATTGAGCCGGGAGATGGCCCCGGTGCTCTTTGGTGATACGGGCAATGTGTCGCGGGTCAATAAAACCCGATTTACCATGGTCCGATTTGGTAACGTGCTGGGGTCATCGGGTTCGGTGATTCCGTTATTTCACAAGCAGATCAAGTCGGGTGGGCCGCTCACCGTTACTCACCCTAAAATTACCCGTTATTTCATGACCATTCCCGAAGCGGCACAGCTGGTGATTCAAGCTGGCTCCATGGGGCTGGGTGGGGACGTGTTTGTTCTGGACATGGGCGAGCCGGTGAAAATTGTGGAGTTGGCGGAAAAGATGATTCATCTTTCCGGCTTGAGTGTTCGCTCTGAAAAAAATGTACACGGTGACATTTCCATTGAGTTTACTGGTCTGCGTCCGGGCGAGAAACTTTATGAAGAGTTATTGATCGGTGACAACGTAGTCTCCACCCAACATCCCATGATCATGAGTGCCAATGAAGATCATCTGACTTGGGACGTGCTCAAGGTCAAGCTGACGGAACTGCTCGCAGCACTTGAGCAGGATGACTATGCACGAGTACGTCAATTGCTGCGCGCCACGGTCAGCGGATATGCTCCAGATGGTGAAATTGTCGACTGGATCTATCAACAACGACGCCTCGAGCCCTGATCGGACTTATGTCATAGCCCTGCCACTTGGACGATGAGTGGCATTTCCAGAGATTGGAAAGCAGCTTCAGAGAAGCTGCTTCGTATCCGACCCATGAACCACATCTACCGCCAGACTACCGTCTCGTTTACCGTGGCATCTATGGCGAGCAGTTCCACGACAACAACGCTTCGTAATCCGCTACCGACTGCACATGTGGCAGCCTCTCCAGTACGTGGCACAGCCACTTATAGGGCTCCTGGCCGTTGACCTTGGCGGTCTCGACCAGACTGTAGATCTGCGCACTGGCCGCCTTTGGGCGTGTCGCTGAACAGCCAAGCCTTGCGACCGAACACAAACGGTTTTATTGCACGCTCTGCCGGGTTGTTGTCGATGGGTAAAAAACCAGCCTCCACGTAGCGCTCCAACCGGCTCCAGTTGCTGGCCAGATAATTAACGGCCTTGCCCAAAACACTTTGCGGTGTCACCTGCGACTGCGTTTTATCCAGCCAGCTTTTCAACTGCGCCAGGATTGGCAGGCTCTTTTCCTGACGATCCATAAAGCGCTGTTCATCGCTGACGTCCTTGAGTTCACGCTCGATGCCATACAGCTTGTTGATCATCGTCAACGCGATATCGGCACGTCCCGTCTTGCCCTTGGGCTGCACTTTTTGCGTGTCCACGAACTTGCGTTGCGCATGGGCCATGCACGCCAGACACTCCACGCCCGGTTGCAACGCCTACGCGTTATAACCTGCGTAATCGTCAGTCACCACGTAGCCTCGATAACTTTCCAGCAGGCGCAACGGTACTTCCTGCGCACGGCTGGAGGTGTAGTCGAACAGCACGACTTTTCGATCTGGCGGCCCACTGGCTTGCACCCATATCCAGGATTGGCTGGTCGGGTGTCGACCTGGCTCCTTGAGTACCTGGACGCGGTTTTCATTGCAGTGGACGACCGGGCTTTCCAGCAACCGATCACGCATCAGATTCAGCAACGGTTGTAAGTGCTCGCCGCATTGGATGATCCCGCGCGCCAGGGTTTGACGCGGGATATCGATACCGTGTCGGCTCAGCACCGTTTCAAAACGATGCAGCGGTAATCCCTCGACATACTTGGTGGTCAGCAGCATCGCCAAGACGCTCGGACTGGCCATGCTCTTTTCGATCAACTGAGCGGGTTTGTCAGTAGTGTCCGGAGCGGTTTCACAATCACGGCAATCGTAGATTTTGCGGATGTGTTTGATCACCCGAATCTGCATCGGCACGATATCCAGCTGCTCACTGGTTTCTTCGCTGATCACATGCTTGCGGCAACCGCAGGCACATGTCAGTTCGTGCTCAGGCAATTCGTGGATGACTTCGATACGCGGCAGATCAGCAGATAGTGGCTTGCGTTTGCCACGGCATGGAACTGGAGCAACGACTTCTTTATCGGCATCCTCGACGGCGGGCATCGGTTCACTTTCGGGGTCATTGAACAGCGCCAGTTGCGGCGTGTTGGGTTCGACCGTTTGTTCGGACTTACGGCCAAATATACGGTCACGCAGCAACTTGATCTGCTCTTTCAGATCAACGATATGGGTCTGGTAAGTCTCTTTGACTTCCTGATCACGTGCACGCGCTTCGTACGTCTCAAGCAGCATCTGCTTGAGAGGCACTGGGTGATCAGGAAGGTTGTCAGGCATGGAAATCATGCCGCGGATTACAACCTTCGGGCGACAAATCTTGGAGTCACCACCTGATGGGGGCGGTTACGCCACAGATCAAAACCGTCGAGTAACCAGTTCAATTCCTGGACGCTTAACACGATGGCCTCGTCGGTGGTATCGGGCGATGTTTTGAAACGTTCCGACTCCAGACGCTTGAGCCAAAGGCAAAAGCCGTGTGCTCCCAATAGAGGATTTTCACTCGGTTACGGTGGCGATTCAGAAAGACAAAAAGCACCGGGTCGAACACGGTTCTGCGTCAATTTTCAAACGGTAGGCTGGGTCAGTTTTCAATCACCGTCAACAGTCCGCTTCTTCTCGCCACGGCTGAATATACGAATTTCAGCGATATCGATTGCGAAAAATCGTTTAAGCACGGCATTACCGAAAGACCCGGTACCACCGGAAATTAGTAAGCATTTATTTTAAAATATTGAAACGCCTCACGAAAGCTTTAAAAAGAATTTTATAAGACCAGTAGCCCAAACAAACCGTGTCTTGATTTTAGATATGAGATTCCGATCACTCTTAGTGACATTATTCGCATGAATCCGGCGGTATGTGACAATGTCCACAAGATGGCAAACTTTCCCCTCGATATTTGAAATTAGAGCAATCCATATATCATGACTTGTCGAAGGTGATCGAAAAGGAAGGATTTTTGCCTTTAAGTCTTTGGATATCAACATGCAGCAACCAAAATAAGGGAGTGATTTCCACCCCATGAAAATTCCAAAAATATTAACCCAAGAGGTTTTGTCACACTGAGAACTAAATAAAGGCGCCGCCCTCCTCAAGCCAACATCATGTTCAAACAGCTCCATGCTACCTACCACAACCGAACTATTAGTCCTAACCATCGCATCCAGCATCAGGGAAACTCTACCAGATGGCCATATATCATCTTGGTCGCTAAGAAAAATATACTGGCCCGACGCAGCAGCAATTAGCCTTTCGAAATTTCTTACATACCCAAGGTTTGAATTATTTCTTAACAGTTTGATTCGTGAATCGTTCACGCTAGCAATAAGAGCAGCCGTCTCGTCAGATGAATTATCATCACAAATCAAAACCTCGGCGTCAAAAGGGACCTCCCTCAATATTGAATCAAGCTGATCCAGAATATAATCTTTTCCATTATACGTAGCAATACAAACACTGATCATGAAGACCCCACTCAGAACAAAAAAGCAGAATTACATTGCTTCTCTGCCACTGTCATTTGATATTCCGATTTATATGAGTGTCGAGAGCTTCATAAAATCTTCGCTCTCCATCTCCACTATCAGTACCCAAAGCTTCAGAGATCACATTTTGATAGGGTATATATGAGACAAAAGCAGGATCCAACAAAAACTTCGCCAAAACCGATAGCGAAATAAGCATGAGGACCACGGTTTCCAATATAAACCCACGCCTTACAAAATTAAATGAAATATAAACAGCTTGAATTAAAATCGTGATAACTTGGTATCTATTCCAAAAAACCGGTAAAAACCACATGCCAACTTGAAAGGCAAGCAGTATAAGCGTACTCCACCTGGCAAGATTCAGTAATGGTGATTCAAGTCGATCCCTAAACAAGTAAATCATAAAAAAACCATTTAGCGCCACATAAAGCAAAGAAGCGATAGATATATCAGTTTGAACAGATTTCTCAGAATAAAACAACAGTTTCTCAGAGAAAGGAATGTAAGAAAATATTCCCGAATCCAACAAATACTGAAAGCTAAAGCCAAAAACAACGCCGGCCGACAAGATCAGAAAAGCCATGCGTGCCTTTAACTTAACCCCCGACAACAGCAATAAAGGCATAAAAACAAGCGAGAAGGAATGAAAGCCAACAGACAGGCAAGTGTAAAATATAGATTTAAATTTATCCTTTTCAAGCCAAAGCAATACCGCAAGTAACACCAATGAAATCGAAAGCGAAAATCTTATCGTTGCCATATTTGTTGCCAAGTACGTCCAACAAAAACAAATAGCTCCAACACCAGAAAACCCTGCGCCAAAAAATCTGCAAAACCGGTAAAGAATAAAGCCATTAAAAACAGACACCAAAAATAGGAACACTTGAAAGCTTACAATCTGGCTGCATATAAATGTGACGACTAAATATAGTGGCTCTAATGTCGAGTCGTGAACAAATGCAAAAAAATCAGAAAACTCAATACTCTCGTAATCCTGCTTGTATGTAAGCCAATCATTACCAGTCTCAAACCTGAGGCCCGAAAATAAAACAAACAATAACAACGCACAATAATCCAGAGTCCGATTATCCCGGCTATCCTGGCCCAGGCTTATAGATATTAAAAACAAAATCCACAACATCAAGCTTACTGAAAAATATGCAATCACTTCACTCGCCCCGCCTTGCATTTGACAGTTATAAACATCGAAAAACAAAATAAAAAATAGAGCAAATTAACAAGCCAGATCATCAAATCAAGCTCTATGGGCAAAGCCTCTTTAGTCCAGTAAGATGTAACAAGAAGCATGATAAGCAAAACAGCAGATCCAATCATAAAATCCTTCTCGTGACCAAAGTATAAATAAACAAGATTTAAGGAGTTCTGCATATACAATATAAAATAAAACACGGAAAAGCCAACAATCAGAGAGTAGTAGGCTGAGTATTTACTGCCTAAAAAAACATCAATGAATAACTTCGATAGAGCACTATCAAAGGCAACAAACGAAAGCGAAGCTGCAACACCTAAAAATGTAACAAATATCGATCTGTTCAAGAACGCGACAACCCCCTTCAAACCAAGCGAGGACGCTCGCGCAAAGACTACACTATTAACTGCTCCAAACAGCAGCGTCCCCCCCATAACGATAGTTAATATGTTTGAATAAACCGCCAAATCTTCTACCTTGCCACTCGACAAAAAGTACCTTGGAAGGTTAATGCATACAGCCGCAATCAATGCGCCCGCTCCCAAGAAAAAGCCTGAAAAATATTCACGCGAAAAGCCTAATGATAAAAGCCCCCGGCAACGATTGATTTTTAAAATCGAATACAATACATTCACAAAGGCCAGTAGTGAGACAACCACCAAAATATCAGCAGAAAAGTATAGTCCGAGCCATCCACACATAAACTGCAATAAAAATCTGGTTGAGGACTGGGTAAAAACTATTCCCATACGAGCTTGCCTAATCAAATCAAAGAAAAATGGCTCGTATAAAAAATCCCCCACTCGGTACAATGCAAAAACAATAATGATCGGCTCTTTTAAAATCCATGCAGCCGCAGCAGACAAAAACAATAAAGGAGCAAGCAACAACACCCTCATCGACAAGGCCGACTGTAGCGACATCCGGCCTGATAGAATAGAAAGTCCATGCTGCATTGAAAAAAACAACTGCAGCGGAGCGCAGACTGCTAATGCCAGTCCTAAAGCAGCTGAATCCTCAAAACTACCGACTCGTGCATAGACCAGGACCAATAAAACCGGAGGCGCACTAAATAAAATATTAGATAGCAGAGATAGTAATATTTTATTCATAGACACACGATGATATTGTTCTCGATGAACGCAGCCGGACCGTCGACGGACCGATCGACGTAGTTTTCTGCAGCCAGATGCAGCGCAGCATCTGGCTGATGCTCACGGAATACCCGCTCGACTTCGGTACGGTCGCAGATATTCAGCTGCTCGAAGGCGTAGCGCTCGCTGTCGTTGACTGCAGCCAGTGATTCGAGGTTGCCGGTATAGGTCAGCTTGTTGAAATTGACCACGCTATCGCTGGTGTTGCAAATGATGTGAGGAATGACGACAGACCCATTAAAAGCAGTTCCACCTGTATCTAAAGTTCTCATCTACATTTTTCTTTATCGTTGCTTGTTTATTTGACATATCAACTGCTCCCCTTACTTGGCTCGGGTAAACAGCAGCTACGAACCTTCCTCTACTCTTTTACTTGCTGGATAGCATTTCGGCTAATCGTTGATTGGCTTGCAGTTTGCCATGCACGATGCGTCCTTCTGACAATCGTGCACGCATTCGCATAAAAAATTCACTACGCCTTTATGGTTCACATGGGCCGAATAGCTGCCTATGGTATGGACTTGTGCTCGGATGTCATGGTGTTGTTTGTGCAGTTCCACGTAATCACCGCGCTGGCCGTAGGCTTGAATGGCCCGGCCCAGTGTGCGTTAGGCTCGGTAACCGACGAAGAGAACATTGTGTCGCAGGTCATGCAGCATGGCTATCAGATAGTTGACGATTCGACCGCTGCGGCACATTCCGTTCCCTGCGATGGCGATGGCCGGACGAGCGGTTTCCGTCAGATAGCGAACCATCTTCAAATGTGCTTGATGGCTATCGACCGTTAGCAGTTGCTCGAAGCCCAGCTGGCAACGGCCTTGTTTGACCCACTTTAGCGCTTCTTTATCCCAAAAGGGTATAGGCCCGACGTGGTCAATTCGGACATGGGGGGCAATCAGTGCCTTGACCGTATCCAGGTGAAATTCGATGGACAGACGATCGACGCCGGATCTTCCTTTAGCGGAGGTTTCCGCGCCCTGGAACGGCCGTAGTCGATTAACAGGCTGGGCATCATAGGAGTGGGTGGCAGGAGCCAATCCTTGGCACCATGATGGTGCAGGATGTCGGGGGTATGTCATTGAGTTAGTCCGTTAGTCGCGGTAGGAATGGCAGTTACCTGCCACACCCCGCATAGATCCGTACGTGCGGAACTAACGCATACGGCTCCTGCCTCGGGTATGTGACGCGAAGCGATCCTCCGGGTATGGGCGTACATTCTTGGGACTTGGAATATAGAGGTCAGCAAGGCGTCCGTAGCGTGACCATTGAAGCCGATTACGCTGGCTGCGACGTTTGAGGGCTTGCCGCCATAGACGACATACCGCCAGACGAAAACCACCAGGACGTATCAGGTTTCCCGACACCGTGTGGTAATTGAAGTATAAGCAACCCGGCTCACACGCCTGGAAAAAGGCGTGTGAGCCGGGTTGCTTTCTGGTATCCGATCCATGAACCACACCTACCGCCAGACTACCGTCTCGTTTACCGTGGAACTGCTCACCGGAAATGCCATGGGAGACGAGGAGCGCACCTGAGGGTACGTGTACTTTATGGATTGCATATAATTGTTTCACATCCTGCAACAGACACATTTTTGACAAGACCTACCCATCGCCTAAGTTTGGAAGGCAGCTTCGGAAAGGCTGCTTACTAAAACGATGTCATGGAGCTTCAATTATGCGTACAGGCTATTTCTACTCTCTGGTTTTTGCCCTGCTCACCAGCGCTTCTGTTGCCACAATTGCCGCACCTGCGGCGAAACCCGAATCAGGCAGCGCGCCTGTGGTGCTGGAGGTTTCCCCTAAGACGTCGTCTGGCAAAGTCGATCTCAATGCAGCCGATGCTCCGACACTGCAGCGCGAGTTGAGCGGTATCGGAGAGGCCAAGGCCAAGGCGATTGTTGCTTATCGTGAGAGTAATGGGCCATTTTCATCCGTAGACGAACTGCTGGAAGTGAAGGGGATAGGTAAAGCGATTCTGGACAAAAATCGCGAGAATCTCCACGTGAACTAAGCTTGTAGCTCAACACCAGGGGCCGGTCATTGACCGGCCTTTTTGCTTTCTGGCGAAAGGGTTGGTACTGCGCCTACCATCGCTCAATAGAAAATTATAGCTATCATATTTCGTTTAAATTATGCCTATAATCCAATTGTCGTTCGCTGAAGCGTACAGGCACTCAGTGCGCGCACTTCCCCTTAATATCTCCCAGGAGCACAGTCATGACTTCCACCCAGTCCCAAGGTACGGCCCTCGTCACCGGTGCTTCTTCCGGTATCGGTGCAATTTACGCTGAGCGATTGGCAGCGCGTGGTTTTGATTTGTTGTTGGTTGCTCGTGACGAGCAGCGGCTTGAGGTTGCTGCGAGCAAGTTGCGCGCCGAGCACGGTGTTCAGGTGGAAGTATTCAAGGCAGACCTGACACAAAGGGATAATGTACTGAAGATCGAACAGCGTCTTCGCAGCGATTCGAATATCAGTCTGCTGCTGAACAACGCTGGCGTTGCGGCGGATGGCTTGCTGGCGAATGCCGACATGGAGCAGCTGGAAAAGTTGATTCAACTGAACGTCACCACGGTCACACGCCTGGCATCAGCGGCAGCCGCCAGTTTTGCCAAGGCAGGCCGGGGTTCTATCATCAATATAGCGTCAGTGGTGGCGTTGTTTCCCGAGCGCTTCAATGCGACTTACAGCGCTAGTAAAGCGTATGTGTTAAGCCTGACGCAGTCCTTGAATGCCGAACTGGACGGCACCGGGGTCAAGGTTCAAGCCGTGTTGCCAGGCGTGACGCGCACCGAAATCTGGGAGCGCTCCGGTATCGACGCTAGCCAGATTCCGGCGGACATGGTCATGGAAGCAGGTGAAATGGTTGATGCAGCGTTATCCGGTCTGGACCAAGGTGAACTGATCACCATTCCATCGTTGCCAAATGCCTCCGAGTGGGATGACTTTGTAAAAGCTCGCCTGGTAATGGCCCCGAATCTTTCCAGAAGTACGGCCGCCGCACGTTACAAATGAGGCGCTTTCCATCGGTTTGAGGTATTTGCGACATGAGTGATCGTCGAGTAGTTGTCACCGGCATGGGCCTGGTGTCTCCGCTGGGCAGCGGTGTTGAAGCCGTCTGGAAGCGTTTGCTGGCCGGGCGTTCCGGGTTGCGTAATTTAGCTGAAGAGGTGGTCGCCGATCTGCCGGCCAAGGTTGGCGGAGCGGTACCCACCGTGGCGGAAGATCCCGAGGCGGGTTTTGACCCGGATCGAGCAACGCCACCCAAAGAGCAGAAGAAGATGGACCGCTTCATTCTGTTTGCCATGGAGGCCGCACGGCAGGCGTTGGAGCAGGCCGGTTGGCAAGCGCTGGACCCCCAGGCCCAGGAACGCACGGCAACCATTATCGGTTCCGGGGTCGGTGGGTTCGGCGCGATTGCCGATGCTGTACGCACCACCGACAGCCGTGGACCTCGGCGACTGTCGCCCTTCACCATTCCGTCGTTCCTGGTCAATCTCGCGGCGGGTCATGTGTCGATCCAGTACGGATTCAAGGGCCCGTTGGGTGCTCCGGTGACTGCGTGTGCGGCCGGGGTGCAAGCGATTGGAGATGCGGCGCGGCTGATTCGTTGCGGCGAAGCGGATATTGCCGTGTGTGGCGGCGCGGAGGCAGCGATCGATCGAGTCAGCCTGGCCGGGTTCGCGGCGGCGCGTGCCTTGTCCAGTGGTTATAACGAAACGCCTGAGCGGGCTTCTCGGCCGTTCGACAGTGATCGCGACGGCTTTGTGATGGGGGAGGGCGCGGGACTTCTGGTGATTGAATCCCTGGAGCATGCCTTGGCGCGCGGGGCTCAACCCTTAGCCGAGTTGGTCGGCTATGGCACCAGTGCTGACGCCTTTCACCTGACCGCGGGGCCCGAAGATGGCAGCGGTGCGCGCCGGGCGATGTCGCTGGCATTGGCGCAGGCTGGTATCTCAGCGGCTCAGGTGCAACATCTCAATGCGCACGCTACGTCGACGCCGGTTGGCGACCTCGGCGAGTTGGCCGCTATCAAGTCGTTGTTCGGTACAGGCAACAAGGTGGCGGTGACGTCGACCAAATCGGCGACAGGGCATCTGCTCGGAGCGGCCGGAGGGGTTGAGGCGATCTTCACGCTGTTGGCGATTCGTGATCAGATCGTGCCGGCCACCCTGAATTTCGATAGCCCGGACCCGGCGGCGCAAGGCGTGGACATCGTCCACGGTCAGGCGCGGTCGATGGCTATCGAGTATGCGCTGTCCAACGGCTTCGGGTTCGGCGGAGTCAATGCCAGCGTATTGTTCAAGCGCTGGCAGGATTAGCCCTGAGGTTGTTTAAGAAACGCGCGTGTTACGTCGAGAATCCGCTGGGCCAGTTGCGGGTTCTCGACGCTGCGCGATAACAGCAACGCCCCGACAAGTGCGGACATGATGACGATGCTCTGGTCCGCAGCATCTTCGCCTTCAAGGGTGTCTTCTATTTGTTGGAGCCGTGCGTTCAACACTACGTCCGAGGTCGGACTTGGCTGCCCACGCAAACCAAGTTCTGATGACATGGTTGGCAACGGGCAGCCTTCATGAGGTGAGGTCTGGTGCCATTCGGACAAATAAGCGTCGATGAAGGCATCCAGTGGGCGATCCTGGGCGAACAGTTCGGCACACACCGCATCGACTTGATCGCCAGCCGCTTGCAACGCCTTTTCAACCAGTTCGTCTTTGGACTTGAAGTGTGAGTAGAAGCCGCCGTGGGTCAACCCGAGCGCGTTCATCAGCGGTTGCAGGCCAGTCGCCCCAATACCGTCCCTACGGAATCGCGCTGAAGCTTCCTTGATGATGCGCATGTGGGTCTGGGCTTTATGGTCCTGCGAGTAACGCATCTGAAATCTCCGCAACAATGCGCCATCTTAACCAATGAAAATGGGATGGTGATTGTACTTCTACTTTTAAAAAGCATGCAGATGCGTCTAACGGTGCTCTAAAAGCGTCAAAGACTTGTCAAAAATAATGACTCCTCCTTTACCAAAGTTTATTGGGCAATCATAAGACCAAGTACATCAGCAAGGGAAAGTCCTTGGCCGACGTGACGCTGGTGGAGAAAAAACAGGTGTTTGCCTACAACGCCAGATAAACAAAACCCTGTCATTCACTGAGAATGACAGGGTTTTTGGGTTAGCGGTCCTTCGCTTCCTTGGCATCCATTTCCGCATTGCGTTCAGCGACGCGTTTACGTTGCTCATCGGTCAGTTCGACCTTGTTGGCAGTGTCGCGCAACATCATCAAACCGCCAACAATCGAGCCGATTGCAACGACCAGAATCAACCAGGCATACCAGGGCATAGGGCTCTCCTTGAGGGCACGCCGATTGACGGAGTTCGGCAATCGATCGTGCATACCACTTTGAGCGATAGATTTTCGCAGTGGTTCCATTCTATGCCTGATAGGCCAAACGCACCTGAGCTGTTTATAGCCCGGTCAACATTGCGTCCGCCGGCGCATCCGCGCGCAGCTGCGCGGTCAGCAGAAAGTACACGAAACCCACTGCCATGAAGCCGAGGAAGATCAGCCCGATCAAGGTGTTGAACCAGACCATCGCCACCAGGCAGACCACTGCCAGCAGCAACGCGATCATCGGCACCAGCGGATAGCATGGCGCACGGAACGTACGCTCCAGGTTCGGTTCGGTTTTACACAGTTTGAACAGGCTGAGCATGCTCATGATGTACATCACGATGGCGCCGAACACCGCCATGGTGATCATTACCGCGCCTGACAGGCGCAAATGCCCGATTTCAGGAAAAAACCTCAGCCTCCTTGAAGTACGCCGCCGCCTGGTCCTTTGCCGACAGTTGCGGTGCTTCGCTCAATTGCCATTCGATAGCCAGGTCCGGGTCATTCCAACGGATGCTGCGTTCGGCCGACGGGGTGTAGTAGTCGGTAGTTTTGTAGAGAAACTCGGCGAAATCACTCAACACCACGAAACCATGGGCGAAACCTTCCGGAACCCAAAGCTGACGATGGTTCTCGGCGGACAGGCGCACAGCAACCCATTTGCCGAAATGCGGCGAGCTTCGGCGGATATCCACGGCAACGTCGAGTACTTCACCAACGGTTACACGAACCAATTTGCCTTGGGTGTTTTCCAGTTGGTAGTGCAGGCCACGCAATACGCCTTTTTGCGAGCGCGAATGATTGTCCTGAACGAATTTGGTGTTCAGGCCAGTCGCATCTTCAAAAGCCTTGGCATTGAAGCTCTCATAAAAGAAACCTCGTTCATCACCAAATACCTTCGGCTCGATGATCAGAACACCGGGCAGGTCGGTGGTGATTACATTCATGGGGGGACTCTCCAGTTGTAGGCGTAAATAATCGACATTCTTGCTCAAAGTGCACACCGAAGCGAGTGGCAGGTTTGGAAACTCATCCAGCATGTCGAGTTTGATTGGCCATTCGCGCAATAGTGTTATTGCCGTAACGAAGCCACAAACCCACTCTTTACGCTTTCTTTATGCCCCGCACGCACCCTCGGTCTCGTTCCTTTACAGCCTCCTTTCCGACAATGACTCCACACGCGGCAATACGCCGTAACAGGGAGAGCTTCCATGAGCGTTCTGGACGGAGTGTCACTGCTACTGGCAGTGGGGCTGTTCATTTATCTGTTGGTTGCGCTGTTGCGCGCAGACCGGAACTAGGAGCGGCTATGCACAGTTATGATTATTGGCTGATCCTCGCGTTTTTCGCGGTGGTATTGGTCCCGACACCGTTTCTCGGGCGCTTCTACTACAAGGTGATGGAAGGACAGCGCACCTGGCTGACGCCGATCCTCGGCCCGGTCGAACGCGGTTGTTATCGTCTGGCCGGCGTCGATCCGCAGGCCGAACAGAGCTGGCAGAAGTACATGCTGGCTCTGCTTGCGTTCAACCTCGCGGGTTTCCTGGTGCTGTTCGCGATTCTGTTGTTCCAGGACCACTTGCCACTGAACCCGCAAAACCTGCCGGGCCAGGAGTGGACGCTGGCGTTCAACACCGCCGTCAGTTTCATGACCAACACCAACTGGCAGGCCTACAGCGGCGAAGCGTCCTTGAGCTATCTGAGCCAGATGGTCGGCCTCACCGTGCAGAACTTCGTCAGCGCCGCCACCGGCCTGGCAGTTCTGGTTGCGCTGTGCCGCGGCATCGGTCGCAAATCCACCGCGTCGCTTGGCAACTTCTGGGTCGACATGACCCGCGCCACCCTCTACGGCTTGTTGCCGCTGTGCCTGCTGCTGGCGTTGTATCTGGTCTGGCAGGGCGTGCCGCAAACCTTCGCGCAATACGTGAATGCGGTGACCGTGCAGGGCGTTGATCAAGTGATCCCGCTGGGCCCGGCCGCCAGCCAGATTGCGATCAAGCAATTGGGCACCAACGGTGGCGGTTTCTTCGGCGTGAACTCGGCGCATCCATTCGAGAACCCGACGGCGTGGAGCAACCTGTTCGAAGTGGCCTCGATCATCCTGATCCCGGTGGCACTGGTGTTCACCTTCGGCCACTACGTGAAGGACCTGCGTCAGAGTCGCGCGATCATCGCCTGCATGCTGGCGCTGTTCCTGATCGGCGGCGCGACCTCGCTGTGGGCTGAATACCAACCGAACCCGGCCCTGAACAACGTCGCCGTCGAACAGACTGCGCCGCTGGAGGGCAAGGAAACACGCTTCGGCACCACCGCCACCGTGCTGTGGTCGGTGACCACCACAGCCGCGTCCAACGGTTCGGTGAACGGCATGCACGACAGTCTCAACCCGCTGAGCGGCATGGTGGCGATGGTCAACATGATGGTCGGCGAAGTGATCTTCGGCGGCGTCGGTGCCGGGCTCTACGGCATGTTGCTCAACGTGCTGATCGCAGTGTTCCTCGCCGGCCTGATGATTGGCCGTACTCCGGAATACCTCGGCAAGAAACTGCAGGCCAAAGAGGTGCAATTGCTGGTGGTGACCCTGATGGTCATGCCGATTGGCGTACTGGTGCTCGGCGCGATTGCCGCCAGCCTGCCAGGCCCGGTGGCTGCCGTGAGCAACCCTGGCGCCCACGGTTTCAGTCAACTGCTCTACGCCTACACCTCGGCCAGTGCCAACAACGGCTCCGCGTTCGGCGGCTTTGGTGCCAACACCCCGTTCCACAACCTGATGCTGGGGCTTGGCATGTTGATCGGTCGTTTCGGTTACATCCTCCCGGTCCTGGCCCTGGCCGGCAGCCTGGCGATGAAGAAAACCGCACCGATCGGCCAGAACAGCTTTCCGACCCACGGCCCGTTGTTCGTGACCCTGCTGACCGTGACCATTTTGCTGGTGGGCGGCCTGACCTTTCTGCCGACCCTGGCACTGGGCCCAATCGCTGAACACCTGAGCATGGGCTTCTAAGGAGCTGATGATGAATATGCCCGCAATCAAACCCGCTGCCGTCAAAGCGCCGGAACAACCGAAAACCGCAATTTCGGCCCTCTGGCGCCCGGCGTTGCTGCAAGCCTTCGTCAAGCTCGACCCACGGCAATTGCAACGTGCGCCGGTGATGTTGGTGGTCGAACTGACCGCGATCCTGACCACCGTGTTGTGCTTCGTGCCGGACACGGCGGTGCCGACCTTCGTCGCGGCGCAGATCGCAGTGTGGCTGTGGTTCACCGTGCTGTTCGCCAACTTCGCCGAGGCCCTGGCCGAAGGTCGCGGCAAGGCCCGCGCCGACAGTCTCAAGGCTGGCAGCGAAGGCTTGAGCGCCCGGCGCAAAACCAGCAACGGCACCTTTCAGGTGGTGCCGGCCATCAGCCTGCGCAAGGGCGATGTGGTGCGCGTCGAAGCCGGGGAGATGATTCCCGGTGACGGTGAAGTGATCGAAGGCATCGCGGCGGTCAACGAAGCGGCGATTACCGGTGAATCGGCACCGGTGATTCGCGAGTCCGGCGGCGACCGCTCGGCCGTCACTGGCAATACCCGGTTGGTGTCCGACTGGCTGCTGGTGAAGATCACCGCCAACCCTGGCGAGTCGACCCTGGACCGCATGATCGCTCTGGTCGAAGGTGCCAAACGCCAGAAAACCCCGAACGAAGTGGCACTGGACATCCTGCTGATCGGCCTGACCCTGATCTTCCTGATGGTGGTCGTGACCCTGCAACCGTTCGCCCACTTCGCCAATGGCAGCCTGCCGCTGGTGTTCCTGGTGGCGTTGTTGGTCACGCTGATTCCGACCACCATCGGCGGTTTGCTGTCGGCCATTGGTATCGCCGGCATGGATCGGCTGGTACGCCTGAACGTGATCGCCAAGTCCGGTCGTGCGGTGGAAGCGGCGGGAGACGTGCACGTCCTGCTGCTGGACAAGACCGGCACCATCACCTTCGGTAACCGTCGTTGCTCGGCGGTGTATGCCGCCCCGGGTGTGACAGCCAGGGAGCTGGCCGAAGGCGCATTGCTGGCTTCGCTGGCCGACGACACCGCGGAAGGCAAGTCGATCGTCGAATACCTGCGTGGCACTCATCCGCAACCTGAGCCGTCCGCCGATGTGCTGACCGCCGTGCCATTCAGTGCCGAAACCCGCTTGTCCGGTGTCGACTATCAGGGACGCGTGTTCCGCAAAGGCGCGGTGGACTCGTTGCTGGCGTTCGTTGGCCTGAAGCGGGCTGACCTGGCTGCACCGCTGTCCCGTGAAATCGAGAGGATCGCCCAAAGCGGCGGCACGCCGTTGTTGGTGTGTGCCGACGGCAAGCTGCTCGGTGCGATCCACCTCAAGGACGTGGTCAAGCCCGGTATCCGCGAGCGTTTCGCCGAGTTGCGCAAACTGGGCATTCGCACCGTCATGGTCACCGGCGACAACCCGTTGACCGCCGCCGCCATTGCCGCCGAAGCGGGGGTGGATGACGTGTTGGCGGAAGCCACGCCGGAGAAAAAACTGGCGCGCATCCGTCACGAGCAGAACGACGGTCGTCTGGTCGCCATGTGCGGCGACGGCGCCAACGACGCCCCGGCACTGGCCCAGGCGGATGTCGGCATGGCGATGAACGACGGCACGCAAGCGGCACGTGAAGCGGCCAACATGGTCGACCTCGACAGCGACCCGACCAAGCTGCTGGACGTGGTGCAGATCGGCAAGGAATTGCTGGTGACCCGCGGTGCGCTGACGACCTTTTCCATCGCCAACGACGTGGCCAAGTACTTCGCGATTCTGCCGGCGCTGTTCGCCGCGATCTACCCGCAACTGGGCGTGCTCAACGTGATGCACCTGAGCAGTCCGCAAAGCGCGATTCTCTCGGCGATCGTATTCAACGCCTTGATCATTGTGGTGCTGATCCCCCTGGCATTGCGTGGTGTGCGCGTGCAGGCGGCGAGTGCTGCGGCGTTGTTGCGACGCAATCTGCTGATCTATGGACTGGGCGGGATCCTGGTGCCGTTCGTGGGCATCAAGGCGATCGACATGCTGTTGACGGTGTTGCATCTGGTTTAAGCAAACTCACCCACACCCACACCCACACCCACACCCACACCCACTGTAGGAGCTAGCTTGCTAGCGATGGGCGTTAACGATAACGCGTTCTGTCTGGATGAACGCAGTGCTCTCCGGTACATCGCGAGCAAGCTCGCTCCTACAATTCGAGGATTTTGAAATGTCCACATTGATACGTCCGGCCCTGAGCCTGCTGGTCCTGATGATGCTGATCACCGGCGTCGCCTATCCACTGGTGGTTACCGGCGTGGCCCAGGTCGCGTTCCCGGATCAGGCCAACGGTAGCCTGGTGCATGATGCCGAGGGCAAGGTCCGCGGTTCCTCGCTGATCGCCCAGGATTTCGTCGGTGACGCCTGGTTTCACCCACGCCCTTCGGCCGGTGCCTTTGCCACCGTGTCGAGCAGTGCCAGCAACCTGTCACCGAGCAACCCGGCCCTGGCCACTCGCGTGATTGACGACGCCAACAAACAACTGGTGCCAGGTCAGGGGCCGGTGCCATTGGCGCTGGTCACTACGTCCGGCAGCGGTCTGGATCCACACTTGCCACCGGCGGCGATTGCCTATCAACTGGCGCGTGTCGCGGCGGCGCGCAACCTGCCGGTCGCGACCCTGCAACAACTGCTGGACGCCCACATCGAGCAACCATTGGTTGGTCCGCCGGTGGTGAATGTGCTTGAGTTGAATCTGGCGCTGGAAAAACTGTAGATCGGTGGCGCAGCCATTCGCGGGCAAGCCCGCTCCCACAGGGATCTTTGGTGGTCACAGTTCTTCATCCACCACAGCCTCTTGTGGGAGCGGGCTTGCCCGCGATGGCGATAGAACAATCACCACAACATCATCTGAAGAAAGAGAACTTCAAGTATGAGCAACTCCGGCCGCGCCGACGCGCTGTTAGCAGACCTGCCCCGCGATGGCCGTGGCCGGCTCAAGGTATTTCTCGGCGCCGCGCCGGGGGTGGGCAAGACCTACGCCATGTTGCAAGCGGCCCACACCCAGTTACGCCAAGGGGTGAAAGTCATTGCCGGCGTGGTCGAAACCCACGGCCGGGCCGAAACCGAAGCACTGCTCGGTGGCTTGCCGCAGCAGCCGTTGGTGCGCTCGGAATACCGTGGCGTGTTGCTCGAAGAAATGGACCTCGACGGTCTGATCAAAGCCAAACCGAAACTGGTGCTGGTCGACGAACTGGCGCACAGCAACGCACCTGGCAGCCGTCACGAAAAACGCTGGCAGGACATTCAGGAGCTGCTCGCCGCCGGCATTGACGTGTACACCACAGTCAACGTCCAGCATCTGGAAAGCCTCAACGATCAGGTGCGCGGCATTACCGGCGTGCAGGTCCGTGAAACCCTGCCGGACTGGGTATTGCAGGAGGCCTACGAACTGCTGCTGATCGACTTGCCGCCACGGGAGCTGCTGGAGCGCCTGCGTGACGGCAAGGTCTATGTGCCGGAGCAGGCACGGGCGGCCATCGATGCGTTCTTTTCCCAGACCAACCTGACGGCCCTGCGCGAACTGGCGATGCAAACCGCGGCAGCTCAAGTCGATAACGATCTGGCCCAGGGCTATCGCCAACTCGGTCAAGCGGCGCCAGCGGTGCGCGGGCGTTTGCTGGTAGGGGTCGACGGCGATGCCCAGGCTGAGCGTCTGGTACGGCATGCCAGTCGCGTGGCCCAACGGCGGCACCTGCCCTGGAGCCTGGTGCACGTGGACAACGGCCGCGTGCACGACGAACAGTCGCGTCTGCGCCTGCAAAGCGCCCAGCAACTGGCCGAACGGCTGGGGGGGGAAGTGGTGTTGCTGCGGGCTGGCGAGGTGGCGAAAACCTTGATTCAACATGCCGCCGAACGTCGTGCCAGCCTGGTGCTGGTTGGCCAGTCCCGGCCCCGGTTGCGCCGACGTCTGTTCGGTGGCGGGCTGGCGGCGCGGCTGCTGCGTAATGCCCGCGGACTGGAAATCAACGTTCTCGACAGCGATCACCAACCGCATAAACCCCATCAGCGGTCGATGCATTCACTGGTCTGGTTCGACTATGCGTTGGCCGTGGTCGCGACGGTTATGGCCAGCGCCCTGGCCTGGGCCGTGGCGAGTGTTCTGCCACTGCCGAATATTTCACTGGTGTTCCTCGCCGCCGTGTTGCTGGTGGCGGTACGCAGCAGCCTCGGGCCGGCTCTGGCCTGTGCGGCGCTGTCGTTCCTGACCTATGACTTTCTGTTCATTCCACCGACTTTCTCTCTCAGCATCCAGCGCGAAGAAGACGTGCTGACCTTGCTGTTCTTCCTCCTGATGGCGGCCCTCACCGGCAACCTCGCGGCGCGCCAGCGCCGGCAATTGCAGGCCCTGCGCGACACCCAGGAAGAGACCACTGAATTGCTCGACCTGTCACGCAAACTGACCGCCGCCACCGACCGCCAGGCGGTGGTCAGCGCGGCCGCCCAGCACCTCAACGGTTGGAGCGATGTGCAACTGTGCCTGCTCAATCGCGACGGGCAAAGCGGCTGGAAAGTCGAAACCGGTGGCCCGCTGGCGTTTACCGAAGCCGAACGCGCCGCTGCCGATTGGGCCTGGCAGCACGATCAACCGGCGGGTGCGGGCACCGGCACTTTGCCGTTCGGCCGCTGGTGGTGGTGGCCGTTATCGGTGGAGGACGGCCCGCTGGCGTTGCTCGGCGTGTGCGCCAGGGAAGGCCAGTCCCTGAGCGGCCAGCGCCGACGCTTGTTGACCGCGCTGACCCAGCCGCTGGCCCAGGCGCTGGCCCGGGCGCAACTGGCCGATGATCTGGAGGCGGCGCGGCTGCACGGCGAAACCGAGCAGTTGCGCAGTGCCTTGCTGGCTTCGGTGTCCCACGATTTACGCACACCGTTGACATCCATGCGCGGCAGTATCGATAGCCTGCTGGCCCTGGGTGAAGCGATCCCGCTGGAGGATCGACGTGAACTGCTCGAAGGTACTCGCGATGAAGCCGAGCGCCTCGACCGCTACATTCAAAACCTGCTCGACATGACCCGGCTCGGTCACGGTGCTCTGAAGCTGGCACGGGACTGGGTATCGCCGGCAGACATCGTCGGAAGTGCGCTCAACCGTCTGCGGACAGTCCTTGCGCCGTTGCAGGTCAGCACCGACGTGCCGGCCGAGTTACCGTTGCTGTTCGTGCATGCCGCACTGATCGAACAGGCACTGATCAACGTGCTGGAAAACGCCGCGCGTTTTTCGCCGTCCCACGGGCGTCTGCAATTGCGCGCCGGGGCTGATGACAGTGAGCTGTTTTTCTCGGTCAGCGACGAGGGCCCGGGGATTCCGGAGGAGGAGCGGGCGAAGATTTTCGACATGTTCTACACCGCGGCGCGGGGTGATCGTGGCGGGCAGGGGACCGGCTTGGGGCTGGCGATTTGTCAGGGCATGGTCGGCGCCCATGGCGGGCGCATCAGCGTCGCCGACGGCATCGAGGGGCGCGGCACCTGCATCACGTTGCACCTGCCGCTACAGGCTCAGCCGGGATACGAGAGTGAAGCCTGATCGTGCTTGCGCTACTCTCTTGCCACTTCTTTGCGTTGATGTGAATTCATGAGCCAGACCGCGACCATTTTGGTCATCGACGACGAACCGCAGATCCGCAAATTCCTGCGCATCAGCCTCGCATCCCAGGGCTATAAAGTGCTGGAGGCCGGCACCGGCAGTGAAGGATTGGCACAAGCTGCGTTGAACAAACCGGACTTGCTGGTGCTCGACCTGGGTTTGCCGGACATGGACGGCCAACAGGTATTGCGCGATTTTCGCGAGTGGTCGACGGTGCCCGTACTGGTGCTCTCCGTGCGCGCCGGTGAAGGGCAGAAAGTCGAAGCCCTGGATGGCGGCGCCAATGACTACGTGACCAAGCCGTTCGGCATTCAGGAATTCCTGGCGCGGATTCGTGCGTTGTTGCGCCAGGCGTCCGTCGGCGAGGTGCAGCAAGCGGCGCTGACCTTCGGTCCATTGACGGTCGACCTGGCGTATCGCCGGGTACTGCTCGACGGTACCGAAGTTGCGCTGACTCGCAAGGAATACGCCGTGCTGGCGCAACTGGCGCGGCATCCCGGGCGGGTGATCACCCAGCAGCAATTGCTCAAGGACATCTGGGGGCCGACGCACACCGAAGACACTCATTACCTGCGCATCGTGGTCGGGCACTTGCGTCAGAAACTGGCGGATGACCCGACACGACCACGGTTCATCGTGACCGAGGCGGGGGTAGGGTATCGATTGTTGAGTGAATAGGTTTGATGTTCTGTGGTGACTGATCTGACGCTTTCGCGAGCAAGTCGGATCGCCGCACCGTCGCTCCCACGATGACCGCGTCGGTCACACATCATGCGTACGACGCGAACCCTGTGGGAGCGGCGGTGCGGCGATCCGACTTGCCCGCGAAGAGGCCCTGATAGTCACCCGAGAGCTTTCAGACGTTCAGTTCTGCTCATTCTCATAGCGATCCAGCGTATCCCGCGCAATTTCCCGTCCCAACGCGATCAGCTCCGGCGCCTTGTAGAACTCGAAAAACCGGCACACGCGCTTGGGCACGTTGATCAGGATATCCGGCGGATACCCGGCAATCTTGTACTGCGCCAGCGACGTCTGCATCACCTCGAAACTCTGGTTGATCAAGTCCAGCAAGGACGCCGGTCCGACGTTGTCGATGATGAACGAGCCGGTGGCGGAGCGGGGCGCGCCACTGGTTTCCGGAGCGGCCGCGGGTTGCTGCGCCTGGGGTTCGGCGGACTCGATCCACGGGTTGAGGTCCGCACCTTCGGCCTTCAAGGCTTCCTGTTCCAGAACCAACAATTGCTCAGCCTGTTTGCGCCGGAACGGCAACTTCGAGCCGACGGAGTTGATCAGGCTGTCGAAGCGGGTCTTGAAGGCGGCGGGACGCTGGATGACCGGCAATTGATAGTGGCGCTGGTTGGTGGAGTTGAGGTTGACCGCGATGATCAGGTCGCAATGGCTCGACACTACGGGCACGATCGGCAGCGGGTTGAGAATGCCGCCATCCACCAGCATGCGGTTGCCCTGCATCACCGGCGTGAACAGGCTGGGAATCGCTGCCGAGGCGCGCATGGCCTGATGCAGGCAACCTTCCTGGAACCAGATTTCCTGCTGGTTGGTCAGGTCGGTGGCAACCGCGGTGTAGGGGATGCGCAAATCTTCGATGTTGATCTCGCCGACGATCTTGCGGATCTGCCCGAAGACTTTCTCGCCACGAATCGCCCCCAGACGAAAACTGACGTCCACCAGACGCAGCACGTCGAGATAATCCAGGCTCTCGATCCAGTCGCGGTAATCATTGAGTTTGCCGGCGGCGTAGATCCCGCCCACCACCGCGCCCATGGAGCAACCGGCGACACAGGCAATGTCATAGCCGCGCCGTTCGATCTCTTCAATGACCCCGATATGCGCATAACCCCGGGCTCCACCCGAGCCCAATACCAGTGCGACACGTTTTTTCATGAATCGCCCTCGTTTGAATGGTTCAACAATGCACCCATCGAGGGGCATGCTTCAATCGCCATGGTCGTTTGATGGGGCAGCAACGTCGTATTTTCGACACTCCATGGCGGCACATGGTTATTCTCGTCAGGGCTATAGTTTGCATAGCGGACCAACGGCACTTTTCAGGTGCCACACCGTCTTACCTGCACGACTAGTTGACCTATCTTTGAGGAGTGAGTGATGAAAGCCTGGATCTGCGTGCCATTGATTGCCCTGGCGCTTGCCGGTTGTGCCGGCAAAACCGCCTACCGCGACAGCTGTGGCAGCCAGCTCGATGCCGCCTGGCATGAACTGGACCTGGCCAAGGCCGAAGGTTTCGCCGGGACCGTCAGCTACTCCAAAGCCTTGTCGCTGTTGACCGCGGCCAAGACCCAGCAGCAATTCGAGGGATTCGAGGGCTGCTCTCACAAGGCCGAGAAGGCCCGTTTCTATATTCGTGAGTCGCGCGCGGGGCGTTAAAAACACTGCTAGTCCTGTAGGAGCCGGCTTGCCGGCGATAGGTTCTCGAATATTACCGTGACCTGATATCGCCATCGCTGGCAAGCCAGCTCCTACAGGTGGTGTATGGCACTGTTTTACGGAGTAAACCCCCATGATCGATCGGTTGGTGGCTCAAGTTCTGGGCCTGGAAATTCGTCTGCTGGCCTGTCAGGCCCGCCTGAAAGAACGTACTGACCCTGAAGCGTTACACGATCTGCGCACAACCATGCGCCGGTTACGCAGCCTGTTGCGGCCCTTGCGCGGGCTGCCCGGTGTCGAACAACTGGATGCGGCAGCCTCCCGGGTGGGCGAACTGACCACGCCATTACGTGATCGCGAAGTGCTGGCGGCTCACCTGCTCCAGCATCATCAACCCCAGGCCGCACAGCGGCGCATGGCGCAAATGGCCGAAGCCTATCCGGCCGTTGCGGCCAGCCCGGAGCTCGCGCAATTACTGATCGTCCTCGATGCGTTTCCGCGTTTTCTGCGTGCCGCCCAGCGTCAGGGATTGCTCAAGGGCCTGCGCAAGAGCATCGAAAAGCGCCTCGGCAAACAGTGGAAAATACTCGACGAGGCACTGCACGACCCGGCCCACGATCGTCACCGGTTGCGCCTGCTGATCAAGCGGGTGCGCTATGGCATCGACGCTTACCCCGAACTGGACCGTTTGCCGAAAGCGGCTATGCCCCAATTGAAATCGGCCCAGGGCGCACTGGGTGACTGGCATGATTGCGTGCAATGGCTGGCCATGGCTGAACGGGAGGTGGATTTGCAGCCCTGTGTTGCGGTCTGGACAGCCACCATGGCCGAGGCCGAAAGCCGTGCAGACCAGGTACTGGAAAAGCTCAGCAAGGCCTGTTTCAAATCCTGAAAACACCGGAGATCCATTGTAGGAGCGAGCCTGCTCGCGATGAGGTCGTGACATTCAACACTGATGTTGGCTGTCCGGGCGCTATCGCGAGCAGGCTCGCTCCTACAGGTTATAGGTTCGGCACAAGCCTTGTGCGGCTCATCTGTCAGTCAATTTGGCCGGAATAGGCGATGTATCAACTTCGCCAGATGGTTAAGATCCCTTCGTCTTTTTTCGATCCTTGAGGTTTTCATGCGTTTTTCCGAACTGCTCGACGCTGTCCGTAGCCAGCCGCTGG
The DNA here is from genome assembly GCF_000282395.1 of Pseudomonas sp. GM55. Classification (NCBI taxonomy): domain Bacteria; kingdom Pseudomonadati; phylum Pseudomonadota; class Gammaproteobacteria; order Pseudomonadales; family Pseudomonadaceae; genus Pseudomonas; species Pseudomonas sp. GM55. The sequence continues at coordinate 102,928 of NZ_AKJJ01000041.1, forward strand.
AGCTGTCTATCCCGGCCTCCTGGGCCCAGGGGCGCGCCACTTTTGGTGGTCTGGTGGCCGCCTTGCAGTACGAAGCCATGCGTGCCCGGGTGCCGGTGGACCGTCCAGTGCGCTCGCTGGCAATCACCTTTGTCGGCCCGGTCGAACCCGAGGTTCCGGTCAGTTTTGAAGTCGACGTGTTGCGCGAAGGCAAGGCGGTCAGCCAGGTATTGGGCCGGGTGATGCAGAAGGGTCAGGTGGTGACGTTGATCCAGGGCAGTTTTGGCGCCTCACGCCCTTCGGAAGTGGCGGTGGCCGCGGAATCGGCACCTGAAATGAAGCACTGGGACGAGTGCCAGGAATTGCCTTTTGTCAAAGGCGTCATCCCTGAGTTCATGCGGCATCTGGCGATGCGCTGGAGTGTCGGCGGGCTGCCGTTCAGCGGCAGCACATCCCGGCAAATGGGCGGCTGGGTGCGCCTGCGTGGCGACGTGAAAGAAGAGGTCGTCAGCGAGGCGCATATCCTGGCGCTGGTGGACGCCTGGCCGCCGGCCCTGATGCCTTTTCTGAAGAAACCGGCGATGGGCAGCACACTGACCTGGACCATCGAATTTGTGCAACCATCGCTGGAACTGAACACCCTGGACTGGTGCAAATACCTCGTCGAAACCGAGCACGCCACCGACGGCTACGGACATGCCGCCGCGAAAATGTGGAGCGCGGATGGTCGGTTGATCGCCATGAGCCGGCAGACGGTGACGGTGTTTGCCTGATCAGTGACGGCGGTGGCGCTCGCGCCAGGCGCGCCACCAGCCACCGCTGAGGAAGAACCGCGGAAACGTCAGGAACTGCTCGACCATCAAGCGCGATATCGCATCCTTGCGGTCACTGAAGGGTTCGGAGGCTTGCGTCTCCAGGCTGTGGCCGTGACGTTGCAAGGCCAGCGCGGCAATCACACCGATCACGCCGATGGCGATGTTCGAAAGGGTCAGGCTGAACACCCCGGACACAATCAACAGAAACGCCACGATGAACAGCGGCACCGCGATCAGGTGTAACACCAGATTGGTCGGGTGCTGATGATTGTTCGGGTACGCTCGCCATTGCCAGGCAGGAAGGTTGGGGTGACGTTTACCCATGATGCTGATCCTCGATCCATGTTGAATACATGTGATCAAGAATAGGCCCGGTCAATGCTGGCGGCGAATCAAGGCTGGCTATTGGCTTGATAGGTGTCATGACCAACATTGATGGTGCCGGTTCCGGCCTCATCGCGGGCAAGCCCTACAATGTTTCCTGTGGTCACAGATTTTGAAACACCACAACTCCTGTGGGAGCGGGCTTGCCCGCGATGAGGCCCTCAAAGCTTGAGCTGACCTATCGCCTTGCTCAACTCCCCGGCCAATGCCGCCAACTCATTGCTGGTCGTTGCCGAAGTCACCGTCTGCTGCACCGTGTTCTCGGTCACGTCACGGATGCTCACCACCGCCCGGTTCATCTCTTCCGCCACCTGGCTCTGCTGCTCGGCCGCCACCGCGATCTGTGTATTGCTTTCACGCATCTGCGCCACCGCGCCAGTGATCTCGGCTAATGCCGCGCCAGCCTCTTGCGCCTGTTGCACGCAGTCGTCGGCCTTGAACGAGCTCTCCTGCATGAAATCCACGGCGTCTCGCGTACCGGCCTGCAACGCTGACACCATGATCGTGATTTCGTCCGTGGAGGCCTGCACGCGTTTGGCAAGGTTGCGCACTTCATCGGCGACCACGGCAAACCCGCGACCCATTTCTCCGGCCCGAGCCGCTTCGATGGCGGCGTTGAGTGCCAACAGATTGGTCTGCTCGGCGATGCTGTGAATCACGTTGACCACGCCGTTTATCTTCTGACTGTCCTCGGCCAGGCGTTGAATCATCTCAGCAGTCTGCTGGACGCCGGTGGACAGTCCGGCAATCGAGCGCTGTACCCGTGTCACGACCTCCTGGCCGCTGCCGGCCAGGGTGTCGGCCGATTGCGAAAGGTCACGGGTGGCACCCGCGTGTTGGGCGATGTGATAGACCGTTGCAGTCATTTCATTGATCGCCGTGGCGGCCTGGTCGGTTTCGCTTTGCTGGCCGAGCATGCCGTGGCGCACTTCATTCATGCTGGCCGCCAGCCGTGCGGCACCGACGTCCAGTTGCCGGGCGGTGTTGGCGACGGTGTTGACCACCCGTTGATAACCGGCCTGCATGGCGTTGAAGGCGTTGGCCATTTGCCCGACTTCATCGCTGCAAGCCAATGGCACGCGGGCCGACAGGTCGCCGGTTTTCTCCACGTGCAACATGACGTCTTTCAAGGTGTTGAGCTGGCTGAGCAGGAAACGGATCAATAACTGCGATGCGCCGAGCATTGCCAGCATCAGGATGAACACCGCCAACGCGTAGTTGGCGAAGCGCTCGCTGAACACCTGGCTCAGGCTTGGCCCATAGGCAATCACGGCAACCTGCTGGTCGTCGGTGCGCGAGAACACTTCGGCACCCATCAACGGATTGTCACCGAACAGTGGCATTGAGTTGATCTCGACCCAGCCGTTTTCATGGGTGAGCTCCGGTATGAGTTGTCCATTCAGCGACGGCGCCTGTCCGCGATTGAACGTCAGCAGGTTCTCGGTCTTGGGCAGTGGTTGCCCGGCAGGCCAGGCGCCAAGCAGTCGCGCCTGTGACTGAGCCGAAGCCCGGGATGCATGACTGCGGGCCTGTTGTTCGAGCTGCACGGCGTACAGCACCAGCAATAGCGTGGTGAAGAAGGCGACAGCGTTGACCGCCCAGAATTTGTATTTCAGCGAGATATTGCTAAGCCAGGCACCCATGGAGGTCTTCTCTGATAGCGGAAACAGTTTTGGCAAGGTGCCATCATTGTGCCGTCATGCAGAATCCGGATTTTGATGCAGGTCAATGTGGGAGCTTGCTCGCGAAAGCGGTGTATCAGTCGACTGCAATGTTGAATGATAGAAAACCTTCGCTAGCAAGCTCGCTCCTACAGGGATTGTGTGTTCACTGTGGAATCGAGGGCAGCCGATAAAATGCTCGTGCACAGGCTGTCGTGTGCGCCGCCAGATCTTCCTGGCTTTCCCCGCGATGCAGCGCCACCTCGCGCAAGACTTCGGTCAGATATGCCGGCTCGTTTCGCCCGTTTTTCGGCTTGGGGCGCAGGCTGCGCGGCAGCAGATACGGTGCATCGCTTTCGAGCATCAGGCGCCCGCGCTTGATCTCCTTGACCAGCGGATGCAAATGCGTGCCCCGGCGTTCATCGCAGATCCAGCCGGTAATGCCGATGTGCAAGTCCAGGTCGAGATAGCTGAACAGTGCCTTCTGTTCGCCAGTGAAACAGTGCACGACCGCAGCCGGTAGCCGGTCGCGGAAGTCGCGCAGGATTTCCAGCAAACGCTGGCTGGCGTCCCGTTCGTGTAGAAAGACCGGCAGCTGCAATTCAACGGCCATGGCCAGATGTTCTTCGAGGACCTTTTCCTGCTGTGGGCGCGGCGAGAAGTCACGGTTGAAATCCAGCCCGCATTCGCCCACGGCCACCACATTCGGCTCCTTGAGCAAGCTGCGCAAACGTCGGGCACTGTCGGCGTTCCAGTCACTGGCGCAGTGAGGGTGAATACCGGCGGTGGCGAACAGGCGCAAAGTGCTTTCGTCCAGTTGCTGGCACAGTTCAAGGGCCTGCTCGCTGCCCTCGATGCTGGTGCCGGTCAGCACCAGTTGGCATACGCCGGCTGCGTAGGCACGGTCGAGTACGGCCTGGTGTTTGTCGGCAAAACAGGGGTTGGTCAGGTTGACGCCGATATCGATGAGTTGCATGGTGCTACCTCGGCCCAAAGGCCGGAAAGCATATCAGAGCCGTGGATTTATAAGAAAAACCAAGAACTACAACGGGTTAACGCTGTCTCTTGAGCCGCGGGACAGGCCGGGTTGGTAGTTTTGCCATCATTGTGCCAGTCTTTCGCGCGTGCCAGCGCCTTGGGCGCTCTGTTTTTGTCGCTGCGCTTGATGCCATTCGTCATTGAAGCGTGCCTCATATTCTTTCCGGAGAGTGGATGATTCGTCCCTCGGTTTTGCTCCTGCTGTGCTGTTCGCTGCTACTGCCGATGTCGGCGGTCGCGCGTCTGCCCGGGCCGCTGCAAGCCGTACCGGCCAGCAAGGTGCGCGATCTTGCGGAAATCCGCAGCAGCCGCGTGCTGCGGGTATTGGTCAACCAGAGCCGCAACAGTTCCGGCGAAGTCCAGGGGCAGGCGATCGGGGTCGAATACCATCGCCTCAGAGCGTTCGAGCAATACCTCAACGGCCACGCCCGTGACGGTCAGGAAATCACCCTCAAGATCATTCCCAAGGCCAAGGATCAACTGCTTGGCGCATTGCAGCGCGGGGAGGGGGATCTGGTGGCTCCAGGCGAGTTGCTCGATCTGCAACCCGGCTTCGCCGTCAGCACCAGTGAGCCGATTGCCAGCAATATCCCGTTGGTCCTGGTGGGCATCAAGGGCGAACGCCGCTACACCCGCCTTGAACAGCTTTCCGGCAAGACTCTGGCTTTGCCTGCCGGCAGCGCCGCCGGGGATGCCGTCAGCCAGATCAATCAGAAGCTCGCCCTGCACAAACTGCCTCCGGTCACAATCGAATGGGTCGATCCGAGCCTTGCCGTCGAGGATGTGCTGGAGATGGTGCAGGGCGGGATCTTCCACCTGACCATCGTCGAGCAGCCGATTGCCGAACGCTGGGGCAAGATCCTGCCCAGGCTGCGTTTCGACAAGCAGGTACTCGTCAGTGAGCCGGGAGAGGAGTTCTGGTTCGTGCGCCGTGATGCCTCGATGCTGCGGGCCAGCATTGATCGTTTCCTCACCGGTTACAAAAAACCGTCGGATCAGGACGCCGCGTTCCTGCGGATCTATCGGCGTCTGTATCAAGTGCACGATCCACTGGCCAAAGCGGACCGGCAGCGTCTGGAAAAACTTCGCCCGGTGCTGCAAAAACACGCCGACGCTCAAGGCATGGATTGGCTGAACCTGGCGGCGTTGGCGTTCAAGGAATCGGCGCTGCAGCCCGCAGGCGGCAGTGGCGGTGGCCCGACCGGTCTGATGCAGATCACGCCTTCTGCGGCGCAGCGGGTGGGGGTCAACAATATTCAGGACGTAGACGGCAATGTGCAGGCCGGGGCCAAGTACCTGGCAATGATCCGGCGCAAGTTCTTTGCCAGTCCGAAACTCAACGAACGCGAACGCATGGCCTTTGTGCTGGCAGCCTACAACATCGGTCCGGAGCGGGTTCAGGGTATGCGCGCCGAAGCCCGGCGGCGAGGCTTGAATCCCAACCAGTGGTTCTTCCAGGTCGAACGCATTGCCATGGAGCAAGTGGGTATGGGGCCTGTCAGCTATGTTAATAGCGTGAACAAGTATTACTTGGCGTTCGAACGAGAGCGGGAGTCGTTGGAGCCCCAGGGGCAAAAGGTTACCTCACGCAAATGATCAATTGATCTGATAGGTATGATGGGTTTTTTGCGCTTTTAATATGTGAATTACTGATTAATATAGCGACCAACCACCACACACTTATAAGGAATGAAACAGCATGAGCACTCTGATCAATAAGGTACTGTCTACCCGCGCTGGCTACGGCCCAACCGTTCTGCGCATCGTGGTTGGCATTATTTTCGCCGCTCACGGTTCGCAGAAACTCTTCGGGGCATTCGGTGGCTATGGTCTGGCGGGAACCGCGCAATACATGGAAAGCATCGGGCTGACGCCGGGTTACCTGATGGCGGCAATGGCGGGCGGCATCGAATTCTTCGCCGGCCTGGCCCTGATCATCGGCTTGCTGGTTCGCCCGGCCGCACTTGGCCTGACGTTGCTGACGCTGGTCGCGATTTTCTCGGTGCACATCAGCAACGGTCTGTTCATGGCCAACAACGGTTATGAATTCGCCCTGGCGTTGCTCGGTGGCAGTATCGCGGTATTGATCGAAGGTGCGGGCAAACTCTCGGCGGACCGCATCATCGCCGGTTGACCGCTCTGGCTCAACGAAAAGGCCCGCATTGTGCGGGCCTTTTTTGTTGCGCGTCATTCTTGACACTGTCCAGTCAGCTTCTCTAGGATGTTGCTCATGCGCCGATTTAAACAGCTACTTGCGGGGCGCCAGGTGACTCATTCAGTTGCCGATAGAAGCCGGAACAGGCTTCGAAATACCGCTAAAGCGCTGGTTCGGTGTTGCCTCTCACCTGCCATGCAGACTTTTGAGGCAGAGACACGACAGAATGAACGCACTCAACCCCGTTGTACGTCCCGCGCCGATCACGGCACATCTCACCCAGCGCAATCCAAAAATCCTGCTTGGCGGCAAACATCAGCCGACGCTCTTGCGTTATCTCGATGGTTGGCCACGTCGTACCGGCGGTCCCGCTGCCTTCCTGATCCAGTTTGTCGAAGACGGTGAGTCCCTCGCTCGTTTCGCCGACGACAGTTTCGATCTGGCAGTGATTCAATCCCCCAGCCTCGAAGACGCGCCTGAAGTAATCAGGCAACTGACCCGCGTTGCCCGGCAAGGACTGATTACCCGCCGTTGAGTTTTACGGGTAGTCGATCGCCACGATATAAACACATTGCTCACCGGTCGGTGTCTGGACTCGAACTTCGGCGTCCAGTGCCTTGCCGATCAGGGCGCGGGCCAATGGCGAATCAATGCTGATCAGGCCTTGTTTGAGGTCCAGTTCATCCGGCCCGACAATGCGGTAGCGCGACTCTTTGCCGTCTTCGTCCTCGATCGTGACCCAGGCGCCGAAATAGACCTTGTTCGGATCGCTGGGTTTTTCGCTGACGACCTTGAGCGCCTCCAGGCGCTTGGTGAGAAAACGCACGCGGCTGTCGATTTCTCGCAGCATCTTTTTGCCGTAGGTGTATTCGGCGTTCTCCGAACGATCACCCTGGGCCGCGGCTTCGCTGACAGCCTGGGTCACCTGGGGCCGACGTACATGCCACAGTTCATGGAACTCGGCACGCATCCGCGCTTCACCCTCGGGGGTGATCAGCGCGGTGCCGGCGGTGCGGGGAGGGCGGTAACGGCTCATGACAGCTTCTTGTGGTGAGGATGGCTGGAGTCTATCAACCCTCGCGCAGAACTGTCAGCGGGCTGGCGTTCAATGCCCGACGGGTGCCGAACACCCCGGCACCACCGATCAGCACAGCACCCGCCAGTGGCAGCAACAACAGCCATGGATGCGGATGCCATGGCAGGTCGAAGGCGTAGCGGTAGAGCACCAGGCTCACCAGTTCCGATCCCAGTGCCGCCAGCAATCCGCTGACCGCTCCGAGCAAGCCGAACTCGATACGCCGCGCCTTGACCAGCAACTGCCGTTCGGCCCCCAGCGCTCGCAGTAATGCGCCCTGGCGAATGCGTTCGTCCAGCGTCGCTTGCAGACCGGAAAACAGCACCGCCATCCCCGCCGCCAATACGAACAGCAACACATACTCCACCGCCAGGGTGACCTGGGCGAGAATGCTGCGCAGTTGTTCCAGCAAGGCTTCGACCTGAAGGATCGTCACCGCCGGGAAGGCACGGGACAGGTCGACGATCTGTTGGTCATGACCCGGTGCCAGATAGAAACTGGTCAGGTAAGTCGCCGGCAGATCCTTCAGGGTGCCGGGCTGGAAGATCATGAAGAAGTTTGGCTGGAAGTTGTCCCAGTTGATCTCCCGCAGGCTGGTGACCTTCGCCTCGCGATTGGCCCCGCCAACGCTGAAAACCAGATGGTCGCCGAGCTTGATTTTCAGGCTTTCAGCGACCTTGCCTTCCACCGACACGCCGGGAACATCATCCGGCGTCTGCTGGTTCCACCAATTGCCGGCCGTGAGTTTGTTGCCCGACGGCAGGTCTGCGGCCCAGGTCAGGCTCAGGTCGCGCTGGATTGCCCGATCACCCGCCGATTCTTTGGTGACGATCTGCTGCACCGGTTCGCCGTTGATGCTGATCAAGCGCCCCGGCACCACCGGATACAACGGTGCCGATTGCGCCGACACGGCGATCAGGTGATCGGTGAAGGCCTGTTTGTCCGCGGGGAGGATGTTCAGGGCGAAGTAATTGGGGGCGTTTTTCGGCAACTGGTTTTGCCAGGTATCCAGCAACTCGCCGCGCAGCAGCGCAATCAGCGCCATTGACAGCAGAATCAGGCCGAACGCCAGGGACTGGCCCGCGGCAGCGAGCGGGTGACGCAGCAACTGCCCAAGTCCCAGGCGCCAGGGCAGGGACGCACGAGCGAGCATGCGCCGCAGGCTCTTCAACAGCAGCAGTAACAAACCACCCAGCACCAGCGCTGCAATCACGCCACCGCCGAGCAGGGCAAAGGTCAGCAGCAGGTCCAGGCTCAGGCGCCACATGATCAGGCCGAGGGCTCCCAGTGCTGCACCGTAGACCATCCAGGTGCTGGAAGGGATGGGCAGCATGTCCCGACGCAATACGCGCAATGGCGGAACCCGGCCCAGAGCCGCCAGCGGCGGCAAGGCGAAACCGGCCAGCGCCACCAGTCCGGTGCCGATCCCGGCAATGGCCGGAAACAGCCCGCCCGCAGGCACGTCGGTCGGCAGCAAGTCATGCAGCAGGGCAAACAACCCCAGCTGTGCGAACGAGCCGAGGAGGGCGCCGCTGATGCTGGCCAGCAGTCCGAGGACAGTCAGTTGCAGGCTGAACAACACCAGGGTTTCCCGGCGTGACAGCCCGAGGCAGCGTAGCAAGGCACTGGCATCGAATCGGCGAGTGGCGAAGCGGGTTGCCGACAGCGCAACCGCCACGCCGGACAGCAACACCGCCACCAGGCTGGCCATGTTCAGGTAGCGTTCGGCTTTGCCCAGGGCACCACCGATCTGCCGGTTGCCATCACGGGCGTCTTGCAGGCGCTGATTGGCGGCGAGGCCCGGCTTTATGAGTTGCCGATAGGTTTCCAGCGCCTTGGCATCGCCGCGCCACAACTCCCGATAGCTGACCCGGCTGCCGGGCTGCACTACGCCGGTGGCCGCAAGGTCGCCGAGATTGATCAGCACTCGCGGCGTCAGGCTGTAGAAATTGCCGGCGCGGTCGGGTTCGTACGTCAGCACCCGCGTCAGTTTCAGGGTTTTCATGCCGACATCGATGCTGTCGCCGATCTTCAGGTCCAGGGCGGTCAGCAGGCGTGCCTCGACCCAGGCTTCGCCGGGTTTCGGTCCTCCACCGGGTTCCTCCACGGCAAAGGGCGCGGGCGCGCTTTTCAGTTCACCGCGCAGCGGGTAGGTGCCATCGGCCGCCTTGATGCTGGACAGCTGGATGCCTTTGTCGGTGGCGATAACGCTGGAGAACTCCACCACTTGAGCGTGTTCCAGACCCAGTTCGGTGCCGCTTCTTATTTGCTCGGGACGTGCCGGCGAGCTGCCTTCGAGGAGCAGGTCGGCACCGAGGAATTCGGTGGCCCGCAACAGCATGGCGCCGTTCAGGCGCGCGCCAAAGTAGCCGATGGCGGTGCTGGCGGCCACGGCCACCAGCAGGGCGAAAAACAATACGCGCAATTCACCGGCGCGGGCGTCGCGCAGCAATTGACGGATGGCGAGACTGAACAGGCGCAACAGCGGCAGACGTGCCATCAAGGCTCCAGAGGGGCGACCAGCAGGCCGGCTTCAAGACGGATCAGGCGCCGGCAGCGATGGGCCAGGCGTTCATCGTGAGTCACCAGCACCAGGGTCGTGCCGCGCTCCTTGTTGAGCTCGAACAGCAAGTCGCTGATGCGCTCGCCGGTGTGGCTGTCGAGGTTGCCGGTCGGTTCGTCGGCGAACAGCACATCGGGCTCCGCGGCAAATGCGCGGGCAATCGCCACACGTTGTTGCTCGCCCCCCGAGAGCTGGCGCGGCGAGTGAGTCAGGCGCTGGCCCAGCCCCACGCGTTGCAGCAATTGGGTGGCGCGCTCGCGGGCGTCTTTGCGGCCATCGAGTTCCAGCGGCAGCATGACGTTTTCCAGGGCATTGAGGCTGTCGAGCAACTGGAATGACTGGAACACAAAACCCACGTGCTCGGCGCGGATGCGTGCACGCTGGTCTTCATCGAGGTTGCTCAGGCCTTGCCCGGCGAGAGTGACTTCGCCACTGCTCGGCAGGTCGAGGCCGGCGAGCAGGCCCAGCAGGGTGGATTTGCCGGAGCCCGAAGCGCCGACGATAGCCAGGCTGTCGCCCTTGTTCAGTTCCAGGCTGAGTTCGTGCAGGATGGTCAGTTCACCTTCCGCGCTGGGAACCACTTTGCTAAGGTCCTTCGCGATGAGAATGCTTGCGCCCATGGAGAGTCCGATGCGTGTCTGGTTTTTGAGTGCTGGCCTGGCCTTGTTGTGCATGGCCCAAAACGCAGCGGCGGGTACAGTCCTGATCGTTGGCGATAGTATCAGCGCCGGTTTCGGGCTGGATACCCGGCTGGGGTGGGTGTCGCTGCTTGAGCAACGGCTCAGGCGCGAAGGTTTCGACGATAAAGTGGTCAATGCGTCCATCAGTGGTGACACCAGTGCCGGAGGCCAGGCGCGGCTGCCAGCGCTGCTTGCAGAGCATAAGCCGGAGCTGGTGATCCTCGAGCTGGGCGGCAATGACGGGCTGCGCGGATTGCTGCCAACGCAATTGCAACAAAATCTTGCGTCAATGATCGACAGCTCCCGGGCCAGCGGTGCCAAGGTGTTGCTGCTCGGCATGCAATTGCCACCCAATTACGGTGCGCGTTACACAAAGGCGTTTGCCGAGGTCTATAGCAACCTGGCCGATGAGAAAAAGATCCCGCTGGTGCCGTTTTTCCTCGAGGGCGTGGGCGGTCATCCGGACTTGATGCAGGCTGACGGTATACACCCGGCGGCCGGGGCCCAGGTCAAGTTACTGGAAAATGTCTGGCCTACCCTAAAACCGCTGTTATGACACTTTTCTAGACGCAGGCTTTCGGCTAAGGTGGCGCCCCCGATTTGGAGCCCCCGATGCCGCGTCCCGCCTGGTCACTATTTGCCTACCAACTGATCGAGCCTGACGAACAGCTGGATCTGTTCGCCTGCCAGGAAGTGCGGGTGCATCTGGTGACCCGTCAACTGGAGTTGGGCGGCTCGGCGGACCGCACCTTGTGCGGCAGCCTGTTGCCGGCACAACCTCGCTGGTCGGGTGTTGATCGTCGGGTGTTTCAGGATCAGCGGCTATGTTCGCTGTGCCGGGCCATCCTTGAATCGCAGAAACGTGGGACGTCGCCGATCTGGCCGGAATTGCGTTTCGAGCTTTGATCTGTTGTTGCGGGTTGGCCCTGTTGTTTTGTGTACATATCCGTTTCTTCGGTAATGGCGGCTTATGGTTTCGCCCTTACGGCGAGTCCCTTTTGTCAAACGACACAAAAGGAACCAAAAGGTCTCG
>NZ_AKJJ01000042.1:0-63558 GCF_000282395.1 Pseudomonas sp. GM55
GAGCAGGACCGGAGCGAGGGAACCCTGAGCCTAAGCGAAGGGCCGAACGAAAGGGGCAAGAGCCCTTGGTTACTTGGGGCTTTTCCAAGTGACCCGCTGTAAGAGCGGAACCGCCAGAGGCCGTTACCTAAATAACGGATATGCGCACAATTAAAAAAGGAAAACAAAAACGGCCTCTATATAAATAGAGGCCGTTCTCGGTACAACTCAACACGCTACAGCAAGAAAACTCTTACTTGCGGTCTTCCAGCTTGGTGATGTCACGCGACTCGTAGCCGGTGTACAGCTGACGCGGACGGCCAATCTTGTACGGGCTGGAGAGCATTTCCTTCCAGTGGGAGATCCAGCCGACGGTCCGCGCCAGGGCGAAGATCACGGTGAACATGCTGGTTGGAATGCCGATCGCCTTGAGGATGATCCCCGAGTAGAAGTCGACGTTCGGGTACAGCGAGCGCTCGATGAAGTACGGGTCGGTCAGGGCGATCTCTTCCAGGCGCATGGCCAGTTCGAGTTGCGGATCGTTCTGGATGCCCAGTTCCTTCAACACTTCGTCGCAGGTCTGCTTCATCACGGTGGCGCGCGGGTCGCGGTTTTTGTAAACGCGGTGACCGAAGCCCATCAGTTTGAACGGATCGTTCTTGTCCTTGGCCTTGGCGATGAACTTGTCGATGTTCGAAACATCGCCGATTTCATCGAGCATGGTCAGTACGGCTTCGTTTGCACCGCCGTGGGCAGGGCCCCACAGTGCAGCGATACCGGCGGCGATACAGGCGAACGGGTTGGCACCCGAAGAGCCCGCCAGGCGCACGGTGGACGTCGAGGCGTTCTGCTCGTGGTCGGCATGGAGGATGAAGATCCGGTCCATGGCCTTGGCGAGCACCGGGCTGATCGGTTTGATCTCGCACGGGGTGTTGAACATCATGTGCAGGAAGTTTTCCGCGTACGACAGGTCGTTGCGCGGGTACATCATGGGTTGGCCCATGGAGTACTTGTAAACCATCGCGGCCAGGGTCGGCATCTTGGCAACCAGGCGGATCGCGGAGATTTCGCGATGCTGCGGGTTATTGATGTCCAGGGAGTCGTGGTAGAACGCCGAGAGGGCGCCGACTACACCGCACATGACGGCCATCGGGTGGGCGTCGCGACGGAAGCCGTTGAAGAAGGTCTTCAGCTGCTCGTGAACCATGGTGTGGTTCTTCACGGTGCTGACGAACTGGGCCTTCTGTTCTGCGGTCGGCAGTTCGCCATTGAGCAGCAGATAGCAGGTTTCCAGGTAGTCCGACTTTTCAGCCAGCTGTTCGATCGGGTAGCCACGGTGCAGCAGAATGCCGTTGTCGCCGTCGATATAGGTGATCTTCGACTCGCACGAGGCGGTCGACATGAAGCCTGGGTCAAAGGTGAAACGGCCCGTGGCCGTCAGGCCCCGAACATCGATAACATCGGGACCAACGGTGCCGGTTAAAATGGGCAGCTCGACGGGGGCTGCGCCCTCGATGATCAACTGCGCTTTTTTGTCAGCCATGTGGCCTCCTATTTATGCTTGAAATCATCAGACAGACCCCCCACGCAGGGCCCGCACCACTATAGTGAGATAAATTCGAATGTCAATTTGCCTAAAGTCTTGCTCCAGAAGGCTTTAACCGGACTTTTTTCTCGAAATTGGCTGCCATTTACGCCTTTTATGTCAGTTGCGCAATCCGCTGTTTGGGTTAGGTGTTTGCGTTGTCATTAGTAGCCTAACTGTCTATACTCGGCCACCGACCGCCAAGGGCTTTTGGGCTTGCTTTCATTGGGGGTCGCATCCCTGGGTGGTGGTTACCTGACCAGTGCACTCCCCAACAACTTTGCCCTGATTGTTAGGGGCTCTTCAGTGTGAAAAAAAAGCCGTGAAAAGCCAACGACCTGTAAACCTAGACCTAAGGACCATCAAACTCCCAGTCACTGCTTACACGTCCATTCTTCACCGTATTTCCGGTGTCATCCTCTTCGTGTGCCTTGCCATCATGCTTTACGCATGGGACAAGTCGCTGAGCTCCGAGGAAGGCTTCGGTCAGGTGAAAGCGTGTCTGACCAGTCCGCTAGCCAAGCTAGTGATTTGGGGCATCCTGTCCGCTCTGCTGTATCACCTGGTAGCCGGTGTGCGCCATTTGATCATGGACATGGGCATCGGTGAGACGCTGGAAGGCGGCAAGCTGGGCTCGAAAATCGTTATCGCCGTTTCCGTGGTGGTAATCGTTCTGGCAGGAGTTTGGATATGGTAACTAACGTCACGAACCTGTCGCGTTCGGGCCTCTATGACTGGATGGCGCAGCGCGTTTCTGCGGTCGTTCTCGCGGCTTACTTCATTTTCCTGATCGGATACATCGTGGCCCATCCTGGCCTCGAGTACGCCCAGTGGCATGAACTGTTCGCCCATAACGGGATGCGTATCTTCAGCCTCCTGGCCCTTGTTGCCCTCGGCGCTCACGCCTGGGTCGGCATGTGGACCATCGCGACCGACTACCTGACGCCAATGGCGCTGGGCAAGTCCGCGACGGCTGTGCGTTTCCTTTTCCAGGCAGTATGCGGCGTTGCGATGTTCGCTTACTTCGTCTGGGGTGTGCAGATTCTCTGGGGTATCTGAGTCATGGCTAACATTCCAACGATTTCTTTCGACGCCATCATTATTGGTGGTGGCGGTGCCGGCATGCGCGCAGCGCTGCAGCTGGCACAGGGCGGTCACAAGACGGCCGTGATCACCAAGGTTTTCCCGACCCGCTCGCACACTGTATCCGCCCAGGGCGGCATCACCTGCGCAATCGCGTCCGCCGACCCGAACGATGACTGGCGCTGGCACATGTACGATACCGTCAAGGGTTCCGACTATATCGGTGACCAGGACGCTATCGAATACATGTGTCAGGAAGGCCCGGCCGCCGTTTTCGAGCTGGACCACATGGGTCTGCCGTTCTCGCGTACCGAAACCGGCCGTATCTACCAGCGTCCATTCGGCGGTCAGTCGAAGGATTACGGTAAAGGCGGGCAGGCTGCCCGTACTTGCGCCGCTTCCGACCGTACCGGTCACGCGCTGCTGCACACCCTTTATCAGGGCAACCTGAAAGCCGGTACCACGTTCCTGAACGAGTACTACGCTGTCGACCTGGTGAAGAACCAGGAAGGCGAGTTCGTCGGTGTGATCGCGATCTGCATCGAAACCGGCGAAACCACCTATATCCGCGCCAAGGCTACCGTGCTGGCGACTGGCGGTGCTGGCCGTATCTACGCTTCGACCACCAACGCCCTGATCAACACCGGTGACGGCGTTGGCATGGCGCTGCGTGCTGGCGTGCCGGTACAAGACATCGAAATGTGGCAGTTCCACCCGACCGGTATCGCCGGCGCCGGTGTACTGGTTACAGAAGGTTGCCGTGGTGAAGGTGGATACCTGATCAACAAGCACGGCGAGCGTTTCATGGAGCGTTATGCTCCGAACGCGAAAGACCTGGCTGGTCGTGACGTTGTTGCCCGTTCGATGGTTAAAGAAATCATCGCCGGCAACGGTTGCGGTCCGAATGGCGACCACGTAATGCTCAAACTCGACCACCTGGGCGAGGAAGTGCTGCACAGCCGTCTGCCAGGCATCTGCGAACTGTCGAAGACGTTCGCGCACGTTGACCCGGTTGTCGCCCCGGTTCCGGTTGTTCCGACTTGCCACTATATGATGGGCGGCGTTGCCACCAACATTCATGGCCAGGCGATCACCCAGGACGCCGAAGGCGTGGACAAGATCATTCCTGGTCTGTTCGCGGTAGGTGAAGTGGCTTGCGTATCGGTACACGGCGCCAACCGTCTGGGCGGCAACTCGCTGCTCGACCTGGTGGTCTTCGGTCGCGCTGCCGGCCTGCACCTCGAGAAGGCTCTGACCGACGGCATCGAATACGATGACGCCACCGAAGCCGATATCGAAGCTGCCCTGTCGCGCCTGAACGCACTGAACAACCGTACCGACGGCGAAGACGTCGCTACCCTGCGTCGCGAGCTGCAAAGCTGCATGCAGAACTACTTCGGTGTATTCCGTACCGGCGAATACATGCAGAAGGGTATTGCCCAGCTGGCTGACCTGCGCAAGCGTATCGCCAACGTGAAGATCAACGATAAGTCGCAGGCGTTCAACACTGCCCGTATCGAAGCGCTGGAACTGCAAAACCTGCTGGAAGTGGCCGAAGCTACCGCTATCGCCGCTGAAGTTCGCAAGGAGTCCCGTGGTGCTCACGCCCGTGAAGACTTCGAAGACCGTGACGACGAAAACTGGCTGTGCCACACCCTGTACTTCCCGGGTGACAAGCGCGTCACCAAGCGTGCCGTGAACTTCTCGCCGAAGACTGTTCCGACTTTCGAACCTAAAGTCCGGACTTATTAAGGGTGACCGCCATGTTGCAAGTCAGTGTTTATCGCTACAACCCTGATCAGGACGCTGCGCCGTTCATGCAGGAATTCCAGGTCGATACCGGTGGTAAAGACCTGATGGTGCTGGATGTACTGGCCCTGATCAAAGAGCAGGACGAAGGTTTCTCCTATCGTCGCTCTTGCCGTGAAGGTGTTTGCGGTTCCGACGGCATGAACATCAACGGCAAAAACGGCCTGGCGTGCATCACGCCGCTGTCCGCTGTCGTAAAAGGTAACAAGTTGATCGTTCGTCCTCTGCCAGGTTTGCCGGTTATCCGTGACCTGGTCGTCGATATGAGCATCTTCTACAAGCAATACGAGAAGGTTAAGCCATACCTGCAGAACGACACGCCGGCTCCGGCCATCGAGCGTCTGCAGTCCCCTGAAGAGCGTGAAAAGCTGGACGGTCTGTACGAGTGCATCCTGTGCGCTTGCTGCTCGACTTCCTGCCCGTCCTTCTGGTGGAACCCGGACAAGTTCCTGGGTCCAGCTGCCCTGCTGCAAGCGTACCGCTTCCTGGCAGACAGCCGTGATACCAAGACGTCCGAGCGTCTGGCTTCGCTGGATGACCCGTTCAGCGTATTCCGCTGCCGCGGGATCATGAACTGCGTCAACGTATGTCCGAAAGGCCTGAACCCGACTAAGGCCATCGGTCACATCCGTAACATGTTGCTCTCGAGCGGCGTGTGATTCAGCTGCTGTACCCGTAGAACCGCTGTACCCGTAGATGCTGCGGCGCAGGCTTCAACCGGCGCCGTAGTTTTAACCTGAGCAGCAGCTTAAAAGGCTGCGGCTCTTATTTTGAAGAAATGAGACAAGCAGGGGCATCCGGGCTGGTACCCGGACTATCAGTGTGATCCTAGTGGCTTGTTTTGGTCGCTGCATTCGGACTTCTGCAAGTTTGCTCGGTGTCGACACCGATGGTGTTCCCCTAACCGAGGGTGACCAAGCATGCAAGAAAGCGTGATGCAGCGCATGTGGAACAGTGCCTACCTATCCGGTAGTAACGCTGCCTATGTGGAAGAGCTTTACGAGCTCTACCTGCACGACCCTAACGCTGTGCCAGAAGAGTGGCGCACCTACTTCCAGAAGTTGCCTGCCGACGGCAACTCTGCCACCGATGTTTCGCACTCCACAATTCGCGATCATTTCGTCTTGCTGGCAAAGAACCAGCGCCGCGCCCAACCGGTTTCCGCCGGCAGCGTGAGCAGTGAGCACGAGAAGAAGCAAGTTGAAGTGCTGCGATTGATCCAGGCCTACCGTATGCGTGGCCACCAGGCAGCCCAGCTTGACCCGCTGGGACTGTGGCAGCGTCCTGCACCTGCAGACCTGTCGATCAATCATTACGGCTTGACCAATGCCGATCTTGATACGACCTTCCGTGCCGGCGACCTGTTCATCGGCAAAGAGGAAGCGAGCCTACGCGAAATTCACGAAGCGTTGCAGCAGACATATTGCCGCACCATCGGCGCTGAATTCACGCATATCACCGATTCCGAGCAGCGCCAGTGGTTCCAGCAGCGTCTGGAAAGCGTGCGCGGTCGTCCGACGTACTCCGCCGACATCAAGAGCCACCTGCTCGAGCGCGTGACCGCCGGCGAAGGCCTGGAAAAATACCTGGGCACCAAATACCCGGGCACCAAGCGTTTCGGTCTGGAAGGCGGCGAGAGCCTGATTCCGATGCTCGACGAGCTGATCCAGCGTTCCGGTTCCTACGGCACCAAGGAAATCGTCATCGGCATGGCCCACCGTGGCCGTCTGAACGTGCTGGTCAACACCTTCGGCAAGAACCCGCGCGAGCTGTTCGACGAGTTCGAAGGCAAGAAGAAGGTCGAGCTGGGTTCCGGTGACGTGAAATACCACCAGGGCTTCTCGTCCAACGTGATGACCACCGGCGGTGAAGTTCACCTGGCCATGGCGTTCAACCCGTCCCACCTGGAAATCGTATCCCCAGTGGTCGAGGGTTCGGTTCGCGCCCGTCAGGATCGTCGTAACGATCCGACCGGCGAGAAGGTTCTGCCGATCTCCATCCACGGTGACGCTGCATTCGCAGGTCAGGGCGTGGTCATGGAAACCTTCCAGATGTCGCAGACCCGCGGTTTCAAGACCGGCGGTACCGTGCACATCGTGATCAACAACCAGGTCGGTTTCACCATCAGCAACCCGCTGGACTCGCGTTCCACCGAGTACGCGACCGACGTTGCGAAAATGATCCAGGCGCCGATCCTCCATGTGAATGGTGATGATCCGGAAGCCGTATTGTTCGTGACCCAGCTGGCCATCGACTACCGCATGCAATTCAAGCGTGACGTGGTGATCGACCTGGTCTGCTACCGTCGTCGCGGCCACAACGAGGCCGACGAGCCAAGCGGCACCCAACCTCTGATGTATCAGCAGATCACCAAGCAGCGCACCACCCGTGAGCTGTATGCCGATCGTCTGACTCAGGCCGGCGTGCTGGATGCAGAGCGTGTTCAGGCGAAAGTCGACGAATACCGCAACGCGCTGGACAACGGTCTGCACGTGGTGAAAAGCCTGGTCAAGGAACCGAACAAAGAGTTGTTCGTGGACTGGCGTCCATATCTGGGCCATGCCTGGACTGCGCGTCACGACACTCGCTTCGACCTCAAGACCCTGCAGGAACTGTCCGCCAAGCTGCTGGAAATCCCGGAAGGCTTCGTGGTTCAGCGCCAGGTTGCGAAGATCTACGAAGACCGCCAGAAGATGCAAGCCGGCGGCCTGCCGATCAACTGGGGTTACGCCGAAACCATGGCGTACGCGACCCTGGCGTTCGAAGGTCACCCGATTCGCATGACTGGCCAGGACATCGGCCGCGGTACGTTCTCGCACCGCCATGCGGTCCTGCACAACCAGAAAGACGCGGGCACCTACATTCCGCTGCAGAACCTGTACGACGGTCAGCCGCGTTTTGACCTGTACGACTCGTTCCTGTCCGAAGAAGCGGTATTGGCGTTCGAGTACGGTTACTCGACCACCACGCCGAATGCCCTGGTTATCTGGGAAGCCCAGTTCGGCGACTTCGCCAACGGCGCCCAGGTGGTTATCGACCAGTTCATCACCAGTGGCGAGCACAAGTGGGGCCGTCTGTGCGGTCTGACCATGCTGCTGCCGCACGGTTATGAAGGTCAGGGTCCGGAGCACTCCTCGGCTCGTCTGGAGCGTTACCTGCAGCTGTGCGCCGAGCACAACATTCAGGTGTGCATGCCGACGACGCCGGCTCAGATCTACCACTTGCTGCGCCGTCAGGTGATTCGCCCGCTGCGCAAGCCATTGGTAGTCCTGACTCCGAAGTCGCTGCTGCGCCACAAGCTGGCCATCTCGACGCTGGAAGATCTGGCCGAAGGTTCGTTCCAGACCGTTATCCCGGAAATCGATGCCCTGGACCCGAAAAAGGTCGAGCGCGTTGTTCTGTGTAGCGGCAAGGTCTACTACGACCTGCTGGAAAAACGCCGTGCCGAAGGCCGTGACGACATCGCCATCGTGCGTATCGAGCAGCTGTACCCATTCCCTGAGGACGACTTGAAAGAAGTCCTGGCGCCTTACACCAACGCCAAGCATGCCGTCTGGTGCCAGGAAGAGCCGATGAACCAGGGTGCCTGGTACTGCAGCCAACACCACTTGCGTCGCAGCGTCGCCAACCTCAACAAGTCTCTCGTACTCGAGTACGCGGGCCGTGAGGCTTCTGCTGCACCTGCATGCGGTTACGCATCGATGCACGCCGAGCAGCAGGAACAACTGCTGCAAGACGCCTTTACTGTTTAACGCCTTCGCGCACCTGAAACCGAATTTAAGGAACTACAGACAATGGCTATCGAGATCAAAGCCCCCACTTTCCCGGAATCGGTTGCCGATGGCACCGTTGCCACCTGGCACAAACAACCGGGCGACGCGGTCAAGCGCGACGAACTGATCGTCGACATCGAAACCGACAAAGTCGTGCTGGAAGTGCTGGCTACCGCTGACGGCGTGCTGGGCGCTATCGTCAAGAACGAAGGCGACACCGTTCTGTCCGACGAAGTCCTCGGCTCCATCGTTGAAGGCGGCGCTGCTGCCGCCGCTCCGGCTGCCGCTGCTGCTCCGGCCGCTGCTGCCGCAGCTCCAGCTGCCGGCGCTGACGAAGACGCTATCGCAGCTCCAGCCGCTCGCAAGCTGGCCGAAGAAAACGGCATCAACCTGGCGTCCGTCAAAGGCACCGGCAAAGACGGTCGTGTCACCAAGGAAGACGTGGTTGCCGCTGTCGAAGCCAAGAAAGCCGCTCCTGCTGCCGCGCCTGCCAAGGCTGCTGCTCCGGCTGCCGCTGCTCCTGTGTTCGCCGCTGGCGACCGCATCGAGAAGCGTGTACCAATGACCCGCGTTCGCGCCACCGTGGCCAAGCGTCTGGTTGAAGCTCAGTCGAACATGGCGATGCTGACCACTTTCAACGAAGTCGACATGACCGAAGTCATGGCGCTGCGTTCGAAGTACAAGGACCTGTTCGAGAAGTCCCACAACGGCGTACGCCTGGGCTTCATGTCGTTCTTCGTGAAAGCAGCCACCGAAGCGCTGAAACGCTTCCCGGCTGTCAACGCCTCGATCGACGGCGGCGACATCGTTTACCACGGCTACGCTGACATCGGCGTTGCAGTTTCCAGCGATCGCGGCCTGGTTGTACCGGTCCTGCGTAACGCCGAACTGATGAGCCTGGCTGAAATCGAAGGCGGCATCGCCACCTTCGGCAAGAAAGCCCGCGACGGCAAACTGTCGATGGACGAAATGACCGGTGGTACTTTCACCATCACCAACGGCGGTACCTTCGGTTCGATGATGTCGACCCCGATCGTCAACCCGCCACAAGCAGCCATCCTGGGCATGCACAACATCATCCAGCGTCCTATGGCCATCAACGGTCAGGTCGTTATCCGTCCGATGATGTACCTGGCACTGTCCTACGATCACCGTCTGATCGATGGCAAAGAAGCTGTGACCTTCCTGGTGACCATCAAGAACCTGCTGGAAGATCCGGCTCGTCTGTTGCTGGATATCTGATAGAAGCAGCCATGAGCTGCAAGCCAGGCTGTCGGAAAACCCGCAGCCGGGCTTGCCGCTCGCGGCTTGAAGCTTTTCGCTAAAGAGGATTTTTTGAATGTCGCAGAAATTTGACGTAGTAGTGATCGGTGCGGGCCCTGGCGGTTACGTTGCTGCCATCAAGGCCGCGCAGCTGGGTCTCTCCACTGCCTGCATCGAGAAGTACACCGACAAGGAAGGCAAACTGGCTCTGGGCGGTACTTGCCTGAACGTCGGCTGCATTCCATCCAAGGCCCTGCTGGACAGCTCGTGGAAATTCCACGAAGCCCAGGACGGTTTCGCGATCCACGGTATCAATCACGCTGGCGTGACCATGGACGTGCCAGCGATGGTCGGCCGTAAAGCCAACATCGTCAAAGGCCTGACCTCCGGCGTTGCGACCCTGTTCAAAGCCAACGGTGTGACCTCGATCCAGGGTCACGGCAAGCTGCTGGCCGGCAAGAAAGTCGAAGTCACCAAGCCAGACGGTTCGGTTGAAATCATCGAAGCCGAAAACGTCATCCTGGCTCCAGGTTCGCGTCCGATCGACATTCCGCCAGCTCCGGTTGACCAGAATGTGATCGTCGACTCCACCGGCGCCCTGGAATTCCAATCCGTACCCAAGCGTCTGGGCGTGATCGGCGCTGGCGTGATCGGTCTGGAACTGGGTTCGGTCTGGTCGCGTCTGGGTGCGCAAGTGACTGTCCTGGAAGCCCTGGACACCTTCCTGATGGCAGCGGACACCGCTGTTTCCAAGGAAGCGCTGAAAACCCTGACCAAGCAAGGTCTGGACATCAAGCTGGGCGCTCGCGTAACCGGTTCCAAAGTGAACGGCGACGAAGTCGTTGTGAACTACACCGATGCCAACGGCGAACAGAACATCACTTTCGACAAGCTGATCGTAGCCGTTGGTCGCCGTCCGGTGACCACTGATCTGCTGGCTGCCGACTGCGGCGTGACCCTGGACGAGCGCGGTTTCGTGCACGTTGACGATCACTGCGCCACCACCGTACCGGGCGTCTACGCCATCGGCGACGTGGTTCGCGGCATGATGCTGGCGCACAAGGCCTCGGAAGAGGGCATCATGGTTGTCGAGCGCATCAAGGGCCACAAGGCCCAGATGAACTATGACCTGATCCCTTCGGTTATTTATACTCACCCGGAAATCGCATGGGTCGGTAAAACCGAGCAGGCCTTGAAAGCTGAAGGCGTTGAAGTTAACGTCGGCACCTTCCCGTTCGCAGCCTCTGGCCGTGCCATGGCTGCCAACGACACCGGTGGTTTCGTCAAGGTCATCGCAGATGCCAAGACAGACCGCGTTCTGGGCGTCCACGTGATTGGCCCAAGCGCTGCAGAACTGGTTCAGCAGGGCGCGATCGGTATGGAATTCGGCACCAGCGCTGAAGACCTGGGCATGATGGTTTTCTCCCATCCGACCCTGTCTGAAGCCTTGCACGAAGCTGCTTTGGCAGTGAATGGCGGCGCCATCCACATCGCCAACCGCAAGAAGCGTTAAGACAATAAGAAACCACGGCGGAATGGCCCGTCGTGAGCCTTGCATGCAAGACTCACCGCGGAATATCCGCTGGACGCAGTCTTGCATGGCTGCACCGGGTATCCGGAAAGGCCATGCAAGCAGCAGTCACAGGTGGTGCGGCACTTGAATGAGTGCAGCACCGAATGCGCAGTACCTAACGAAGACGGTAATAAGCATGAATCTTCACGAGTATCAGGGTAAGCAGCTGTTCGCTGAGTACGGCCTGCCAGTTTCCACCGGTTACGCGGTAGACACCCCGGAAGCAGCAGCAGAAGCTTGCGACAAAATCGGCGGCAGCGAGTGGGTTGTCAAAGCCCAGGTCCACGCCGGTGGTCGCGGTAAAGCGGGCGGCGTCAAGCTGGTTCGCAACAAAGAAGACGCCAAAGCCTTCGCACAGCAGTGGCTGGGCAAGCGTCTGGTGACTTACCAGACTGACGCCAACGGTCAGCCAGTCACCAAGATCCTGGTTGAATCGTGCACTGATATCGCTAAAGAGCTGTACCTGGGCGCTGTCGTTGACCGTTCGAGCCGTCGCATCGTGTTCATGGCTTCCACCGAAGGTGGCGTGGACATCGAGAAAATCGCTCACGACACTCCAGAAAAAATTCTGAAAGCCACTATCGACCCACTGGTTGGCGCTCAGCCATTCCAGGGTCGCGAGCTGGCATTCCAGCTGGGTCTGGAAGGCAAGCAAGTTGCCCAGTTCGCCAAGATCTTCGTAGGTCTGGCCAAACTGTTCCAGGATCACGATCTGGCCCTGCTGGAAGTGAACCCGCTGGTGATCAAGGCTGACGGCGATCTGCACTGCCTGGACGCCAAGATCAACATCGACGCCAACGCCATGTACCGTCAGCCTAAGCTGAAGACTTTCCACGATCCGTCGCAAGACGATCCGCGCGAAGCGCACGCTGCCAAGTTCGAACTGAACTACGTAGCGCTGGAAGGCAACATCGGTTGCATGGTCAACGGTGCTGGCCTGGCCATGGGTACCATGGACATCGTCAACCTGCATGGCGGCAAGCCAGCCAACTTCCTCGACGTGGGCGGCGGCGCTACCAAAGAACGCGTTACCGAAGCGTTCAAGATCATCCTGTCCGACACCAACGTCGCTGCAGTACTGGTCAACATCTTCGGCGGCATCGTTCGTTGCGACATGATTGCCGAAGGCATCATCGGCGCCGTGAAAGAAGTCGGCGTGAAAATCCCGGT
Source organism: Pseudomonas sp. GM55 (assembly GCF_000282395.1). Lineage (NCBI taxonomy): Bacteria > Pseudomonadati > Pseudomonadota > Gammaproteobacteria > Pseudomonadales > Pseudomonadaceae > Pseudomonas > Pseudomonas sp. GM55. Next base: position 12,236 of record NZ_AKJJ01000042.1, read on the forward strand.
TGTTGTTCGCCTTGAAGGCAACAACGCTGAGCTGGGCGCTAAAGTACTGGCAGAAAGCGGTTTGAACATCATCGCTGCTACCAGCCTGACCGACGCTGCTCAACAAGTTGTCAAAGCTGCGGAGGGCAAATAATGAGCGTCCTGATCAATAAAGACACCAAAGTTATCTGCCAGGGTATTACCGGTTCGCAAGGTAGTTTCCACACCCAGCAAGCCATCGAGTACGGCACCAAGATGGTTGGTGGTGTAACTCCTGGTAAAGGTGGCACCGAGCACCTGGGCCTGCCAGTGTTCAACACCGTGAAAGACGCCGTAGCAGCCACTGGCGCCACCGCCAGCGTGATCTACGTTCCGGCTCCTTTCTGCAAGGACTCGATCCTGGAAGCTGCTTTCGGCGGCATCAAGCTGATCGTGTGCATCACCGAAGGCATTCCTACCCTGGACATGCTGGACGCTAAAGTTAAGTGCGACGAGCTGGGTGTTACCCTGATCGGCCCTAACTGCCCAGGCGTGATCACTCCAGGCGAATGCAAGATCGGCATCATGCCAGGTCACATTCACTTGCCAGGCAAGGTCGGTATCGTTTCCCGTTCCGGCACCCTGACCTACGAAGCTGTGAAGCAGACTACTGACGCCGGTTTCGGTCAGTCGACTTGCGTCGGCATCGGTGGTGACCCGATCCCGGGTTCGAACTTCATCGACATCCTGAAGCTGTTCCAGGAAGACCCGAAGACCGAAGCGATCGTGATGATCGGTGAGATCGGCGGTTCGGCTGAAGAAGAAGCGGCTGCCTACATCAAGGCACACGTGACCAAGCCGGTTGTTTCCTACATCGCTGGTGTGACTGCTCCTCCGGGCAAGCGCATGGGCCATGCTGGCGCAATCATCTCTGGCGGCAAAGGCACTGCAGACGAGAAATTCGCTGCTCTGCAAGACGCAGGCGTGAAAACCGTGCGTTCGCTGGCAGACATCGGCAAGGCCCTGGCCGAGCTGACTGGTTGGGCCGTCAAGTAAGCCTCGCGCTTAGCTGACGCTTCACCAAACAAAGGCCACCTTCGGGTGGCCTTTGTCGTTTCTGATCGAATCGTATGGTGGTCCTCGTAGGAACCGGCTTGCTGGCGATTCAGGCCGCGCGGTGTGTCAGACATTCCGCCATCGCTGGCAAGCCAGCTCCTACAGGTATCGTCGGACATGAACATTCAGTATGTAAACGCGACACAAAGATGTCGTGTATCGGATAGTTTGCCCTGCAATAGTGCGTTTATCGGTCAAATTCGTTAGGCTACGCGCCATTTTTGCGTCCGCGGCCCACAAGGCGGCAACGCGCTAAAAGGGTTGGTCTTATACGGACTGACAGCATTTCCCTCACCCATAGGGAAATCCCTCTCTAAATTCCGATTCAGTAGTGTGGTATTTCCTTAATGAAAGTGTTGAAAGGCCAGGACATCCTGGCACTTGGTTTTATGACGTTTGCCCTGTTCGTCGGGGCTGGCAACATCATCTTCCCGCCTATCGTCGGTTTGCAGTCCGGGCCTAATGTCTGGATGGCGGCGCTGGGTTTCCTGGTCACCGCGGTCGGTCTTCCGGTGATCACCGTTGTGGCCCTGGCCAAGGTCGGTGGTGCAATGGATGCGTTGAGCAGCCCGATCGGTAAAATCGCCGGCGGCCTGTTGGCGGCGGCGTGCTACCTGGCCGTAGGCCCGCTGTTCGCCACGCCACGTACCGCGACGGTATCGTTCGAAGTGGGCCTGGCGCCGCTGACCGGCGAGAGCCCGCTGGCGTTGTTCCTGTACAGCTCAGTCTACTTCCTGCTGGTGTTCTTTATCTCGCTGTATCCGGGCCGTTTGCTGGATACCGTAGGGCGCTTCCTCGCGCCGCTGAAGATCATCGCCCTGGCGGTGCTGGGCATTGCCGCATTCGCCCTGCCGGCCGGTGACATTGGCCAGGCTACGCCGGAATACGTGGCGGCGCCGTTTTCCCAGGGCTTCATCAATGGTTACCTGACCATGGATACCCTGGGCGCCCTGGTGTTCGGCATCGTCATCGTCAACGCCATTCGTTCCCGCGGCGTCGAGTCGCCAGCACTGATCACCCGCTACGCGATTATTGCCGGTCTGATTGCCGGTGTGGGCCTGGCGCTGGTGTATGTCAGCCTGTTCCGTCTCGGTTCGGGCAGCCATGAAGTGGCCGCAGGCGCTACCAATGGCGCGGCGGTGTTGCACGCTTACGTGCAGCACACCTTCGGTTCGCTGGGCAGTGGTTTCCTCGCGGTGCTGATCTCGTTGGCATGCCTGGTGACCGCGGTCGGCCTGACCTGTGCCTGCGCCGAGTACTTCAGCCGAGTGCTGCCACTGTCCTACAAGACGCTGGTCATCATCCTTGCTGCATTCTCCCTGCTGGTGTCCAACCTGGGCCTGACCAAGCTGATTGCGTTCTCGATCCCGGTACTGACCGCGATCTACCCACCGTGCATCGTTCTGGTGGCGTTGAGCTTCTGTAAGGACTTCTGGCATGAGCAGGGGCGTATCCTCGGCCCGGTCATGCTGGTGTCGTTCATCTTCGGCCTGATCGACGCCCTGAAGGGTGCCGGTCTGGCGGACTGGATGCCGACTCAGATGTCCCACTTGCCACTGAGTGAGCAAGGTCTGGCGTGGTTGGTGCCGTCGGTAATGACGCTGGTGGTCGCCGTGGTTTGCGATCGCCTGCTGGGCAAGCGGGCCGAAGCCCTGGCTTAAGTCGTTTCACGGCCCGCCACAAGCGGGTCTTGAGCCGAATCAGAAATGCCCCGTATCAATCGATACGGGGCATTTTTTTGTCGGAGAGTGCGGTGTCTTTTACGTTGCGTTAACGTCGAAGCATTGCCGAATCGATTGTAGGAGCGAGCTCGCTCCGGGCGGCGTTCCGACGAAGAACCCGAGAGCAACACGCTTATCCAGAAATCACGCGCCATGGTTCACGACCTTCGCGAGCAAGCTCGCTCCTACAGGGTTTATGTACATCGCAAATACATCACAAGGACCTGCATGTCGTTCATCCAAGCCAACCTGATCCACATTCTTGCCGCCGTCTGGTTCGTTACCTGTTGGGGCGGATACACCCGTTATGCCACCTGGAAAGGCCGAGACACCGCGTGCCTGGCCAGTGTGCTGCACCTGTACCGCGAAGACTGGATGCGCCGCATGCTGCTGCGTGACAACCGCATCGCCGATGCCAGTGTGATCGGCAATCTGGAGCGCAATGCGTCGTTCTTCGCCTCCAGTACGTTGATTATCCTGGCCGGTATTCTCACCGTGTTGGGCGCTTCGGAGCGGGCGGTATCGTTGCTGGCGGATATCCCGATGGTGCAACAGGCGTCCCAGGGCATGTCGGAAATCAAATTGCTGTGCCTGGCGCTGGTGTTTGTCTATGCATTCTTCACGTTCAGCTGGTGCATGCGCCAATACAACTTTGCGGCGGTACTGGTGGGTTCGGCACCGATGGTCGGCGAGCGTCATGTGTCGGAGCAAGAGCGCAAGGCGTTTGCTTCCCGCGCGGCCCGCGTCATCTCCATGGCTGCCAACCAGTTCAACTTCGGGCTGCGTTCCTACTACTTCGGCATGACCATGCTGGCCTGGTTTGTCAGCCCATGGTTATTCATGTTGATGAGTGCCGGCGTCGTGTTTGTGTTGTACCGCCGCGAGTTTCATTCCGACGTTCTCGACGTGATGGTCTATACCCCTACAGAGGCGCCGTTGCCGGAGGTGATCAAAGAGGCTGCTTGATGAATATTCCATTCTGGTGCGTGTTTATCAGTGCAGTGTTGATCTACCTGGCGCGAATCCCCGTTACCAGCGCCATGAAAGAGCAGGGCGGCTACAATAACCACTTGCCGCGCCAACAACAGATGCAACTCACAGGCCTGGGCGCCCGCGCAGTGGCCGCACATCAGAATAGTTTCGAAGCGTTCATTTTGTTCGCGGTGGGTGTGTTGATGGCGCATACCACGCAGACGGCGGGATGGCTGATCGACTGTCTGGCGATCATCTTTGTGGTCTCGCGGGTTATTTACCTGGTGTGTTACTGGAAGGACCTGGCCTGGCAACGCAGTATGGTTTGGCTGGTCGGATTAATCTGTTCGCTGTTGCTGATGATCAGTCCGACTTTTCGAACGATTTTGCTCTAACCGCTTTTTTCAAGACAAAAGAAAACCCGCACTTGGCGGGTTTTCTTTTATCACGCTAAAAACCGGATTAGTTCTTAGGCGCTTCCGGAGCGGCCGGAGCGGCTGGAGCAGCCGGAGCGACCGGAGCAGCCGGAGCAGCCTCTTTCGCCGCGTCGTTCATTTTTTGCTGGGCTTGCTCAGCATTTTGGTTAGCATCTTGAGCTTTGTCCTCGGATTTTTTGCCGCAGGCAGCGAGACCGAGGGAAGCGGTCAACATCAAGGCAATAGCTAAAGTCTTACGCATGGGGTGTTTCTCCTGATGAAAAGCATCTACTGGCCTTAAGAGCCCACGCATCAGGGTTAAGTTCCTTAATTCTTTCAGATATATAAGTTTGCTCTAGTGCGGAACTTTTACCCGAACCTCCACCGCACTGTACGAACATCAACAAGAGTTTTTATAAAATGGCTGAAAACCCCGTTTTTGAGCGTGCGATGCGCTTTCTGTCGGCGCTGCGGCATTGTCAGGTACTTGGACTAAGCGTCCACAGCGCCAGCAGCGAAGGGCTGACGATTGTGTTGCCGTACAGCCCGCAGATCGTCGGCAATCCCGAAACTGGCGTGATTCATGGCGGGGCGCTGACCTCGCTGATGGACACGGCCTGTGGCATGGCGACACTCTGCGTGCTCCCGGAATTCGAAGTCTGCCCGACCCTCGACTTGCGCATCGACTATATGCACGCCGCCGAGCCGCATAAGAATGTCTACGGCTTTGCCCAGTGCTATCGAGTTACCACCGACGTGATTTTTGCCCGTGGCTTCGCCTATCAGGATGACCCCGGGCAACCCATTGCCCATGTGGTAGGCACTTTCATGCGCATGGGCAAGGGCATCAAGGGTACCAAGGGCTTTGGTGGCGCAATTGCCGGGGGGGCGCAATGAGCGAGTCCCTGAAGGACCAATTGCAAAAGGCCCACGAGCAGGGCGATTACGCCTCGCTGCTGGATCTGATTCCTTATGCCCGGCTGATCGGCGTCGAATGCTCAAGGGTGGGAGATGAGTTGCTGTTCAAGCTGCCCGCGAACAAGGACAACATTGGTAACCCGTTGTTGCCGGCGATTCATGGCGGTGTGATCGCCGGTTTCATGGAATTGGCTGCAGCGCTGCACCTGTTGGTGTTTACCGGAACGCCCGGGGTGCCGAAGATCATCGACTTCTCCCTGGATTACCTGCGTGCCGGGCAGTTTCGCGACACCTGGGCCCGCTGCCAGGTTTGCCGCCAGGGTCGCCGGGTCGCCAACGTGGCGATTACCGCCTGGCAAAGCACCGAGGCCGAACCCATTGCCACGGCCCGCGCACATTTCAAACTCGAAGAGCCCTTGAAATCCTGAACTCAGCCCCCAACTCTGAGGACAACCCGCCGCCGACCCTCAAGGTCGCGGCTTATGCCATCTGATTGGAGTTTGATGACCATGAGTGTGGAAACTCAAAAGGAAACCCTGGGCTTCCAGACCGAGGTGAAGCAACTGCTGCATCTCATGATCCATTCGCTGTATTCCAACAAGGAAATTTTCCTTCGCGAATTGATCTCGAACGCCTCTGACGCTGTCGACAAATTACGTTTTGAAGCCCTGGCCAAGCCAGAGCTGCTGGAAGGTGGCGCCGAACTGAAAATCCGCGTGAGCTTCGACAAGGACGCTAAAACCGTCACCCTCGAAGACAACGGTATCGGCATGAGCCGCGAAGATGCGATCACCCACCTGGGCACCATCGCCAAGTCCGGCACCGCCGATTTCATGAAGCACCTGACCGGCGACCAGAAGAAAGATTCGCACCTGATCGGCCAGTTCGGTGTCGGTTTCTACTCCGCATTCATCGTCGCCGACAAAGTCGACGTGTTCAGCCGTCGTGCCGGCAGCGCCGCCAGCGAAGGCGTGCACTGGTCGTCCAAGGGCGAAGGCAACTTCGAAGTCGCGACCATCGACAAGGCCGAGCGCGGTACCCGCATCGTCCTGCACCTGAAATCCGGTGAAGACGAGTTCGCCGATGGCTGGCGTCTGCGCAATATCATCAAGAAGTACTCCGACCATATCGCCTTGCCGATCGAGCTGCCGAAAGAAGTGGCAGCCGCTGAAGGCGAAGAGAAGCCTGCAGTTGAGTGGGAAACCGTCAACCGCGCCAGCGCCCTGTGGACCCGTCCGCGTACCGAGATCAAGGACGAGGAGTACCAGGAGTTCTACAAGCACATCGCCCACGATTTCGAAAACCCGCTGAGCTGGAGCCACAACAAGGTCGAAGGCAAGCTGGAGTACAGCTCGTTGCTGTACGTGCCGAGCCGTGCGCCGTTTGACCTGTACCAGCGTGAAGCGCCGAAAGGCCTGAAGCTATACGTGCAGCGCGTGTTCGTCATGGATCAGGCCGAGTCCTTCCTGCCGCTGTACCTGCGCTTCATCAAAGGCGTGGTCGACTCCAACGACCTGTCGCTGAACGTGTCGCGGGAAATCCTGCAAAAAGACCCGATCATCGATTCCATGAAGTCGGCGCTGACCAAGCGCGTTCTGGACATGCTGGAAAAACTGGCGAAGAACGAGCCTGAGCAATACAAGGGCTTCTGGAAAAACTTCGGTCAGGTCATGAAAGAAGGCCCGGCAGAAGATTTCGCCAACAAAGAAAAAATCGCCGGTCTGCTGCGTTTCGCATCGACCAGTGGCGACGATGGCGAACAGGTTGTTGGCCTGACCGAGTACCTGGCGCGCGCCAAGGAAGGTCAGGACAAGATCTACTACCTGACCGGCGAAACCTACGCGCAGGTCAAAAACAGCCCGCACCTGGAAGTCTTCCGCAAGAAAGGCATCGAAGTGCTGCTGTTGACCGACCGCATCGACGAGTGGCTGATGAGCTACCTCAACGACTTCGACGGCAAGAGCTTCGTCGACGTGGCGCGCGGTGACCTGGACCTGGGCAACCTGGACTCGGAAGAGGACAAGAAGGCCGCGGAAGAGGTCGCCAAGTCCAAAGAAGGTCTGGTTGAGCGTCTGAAGACTGCACTGGGCGAATCCGTAGCCGAAGTTCGGGTTTCCCATCGCCTGACCGACTCCCCGGCGATCCTCGCCATCGGTGAGCAGGACCTGGGCCTGCAGATGCGTCAGATCCTCGAAGCCAGCGGCCAGAAGGTACCGGATTCGAAGCCGATCTTCGAATTCAACCCGGCTCACCCGCTGATCGAGAAGCTCGACAACGAGCAGAGCGACGAGCGCTTCGGCGACCTGTCGCACATCCTCTTCGATCAGGCGGCCCTGGCGGCCGGTGACAGCTTGAAAGATCCGGCGGCTTATGTGCGTCGCCTGAACAAGCTGTTGGTCGAGCTATCGGCTTAACTGTGTTCTATAAAAACCCGCTTCGGCGGGTTTTTTCATTCCGGTGTTTAAACATTAGGAGTCAGAAATGAGCCAAATCACAGTACGTTCCGTTGCTTATCAGATTGACGGCCAGGCTTACGAAAGCCGCCTGGCCTTCGATGCCGATCATAAAGGTCCGCGCCCGGGTTTGTTGATGGCGCCGAACTGGATGGGCGTCGGCGCCGGTGCCGAGGACATCGCCAAATCGGTGGCGGCCAAGGGCTACGTGGTGCTGGTTGCGGACCTCTACGGCCAGGCGGTTCGTCCAACCAACAACGATGAGGCGGGCGCGGCGATGATGCCGCTGAAGAACGACCGGGCATTGCTGCGCAAGCGTATGCAGGCAGCGTTCGAACAATTGCAAAAGCAGGGCGAAGCGGCGGTCGATACATCGAAACTGGCGACTTACGGTTTCTGCTTCGGCGGTTGCTGCGCCCTGGAATTTGCCCGTACCGGCGCGCCGGTGAAGGCCGCAGTATCGTTCCACGGCACGCTGGACACACCGAATCCGGCCGATGCGAAAAACATCAAGGGCAAGGTGCTGGTGCTGCACGGTGCCTCCGATCCACTGGTGCCGAAGGAGCAGTTGCCAGCGTTCGAAGATGAAATGAACGCGGCCGGCGTGGACTGGCAATTGCTGAGCTACGGCGGTGCGTTTCACTCGTTCACCGACCCGCACGCCAAGGTGCCGGGCATGATGATGTATGACGCGAAGATTGCCGCACGGGCGTTCACGTCGATGCATAACCTGCTGGATGAAGTGTTCAAGGGCTGATCTGTTTCCTGACACCGGCTAATTCGGTGCCCTGGCTGGCCTCTTCGCGGGCAAGCCCGCTCCCACAGGATTATCCAGCGAACACAGAGTTTGTGTACGACAAAGATCCTTGTGGGAGCGGGCTTGCCCGCGATGTCGGTATAGCTGGCGCCGAAAATTTTAAGGCAATTCGATCCGCTCAACTTCCCCCGGCACCGTCGGCCAATCCCCGGCCGCCCAGCGCCGGCGCGCTTCATCGATAGCCGCCGGATCGCTCGCGACAAAATTCCAGTTGATCCGCCGTGGCCCGTCCAGTGGCGCTCCGCCAAACAGCACGGCATGACAGTCGCTCTCGGTGAACAGCGTCATCTCTTCCCCGACCGGCAGCACCACTAGCGTGTAGGGCTCCAGCAGTTCGCCCTCCAGTTGTACCTCTCCACTCAACACATACAGCGCACGTTCTTCATGCTCGGTGGGGATCAGCAGCGTTGTCGCCGTTTGCAGGTGCAATTCCGCGTACAGCGTAGGAGAAAGCACCGGTACCGGTGATTCCAGGCAAAAGCCTGAGCCGGCAATCATGCGAATCTTCACCCCCAGGTTTTCGCTGACCGGCAATGTGGACGCCGGATGGTGGCTGTAATGCCCTGGGCCCTGTTCTTTGTCCTTGGGCGAAGCCAGCCAGATCTGCAGGCCGTGCATCGTGAAGCCGCTTTCTTTCAGGGCCTCGGGCGTGCGTTCCACGTGGGCAATGGCGCTGCCGGCCGTCATCCAGCTGACATCGCCGGTATCGACAATCTGATCGGAACCGAGGCTGTCCTTGTGCTGGATTTGCCCCTGGAACAGGTAGGTGAGGGTGGACAGGCCGATGTGCGGATGCTGGCGGATGTTCATGCCTTTGCCCGGCGGATAACGGGTTTCCAGCATGTGATCAAAAAACACGAATGGCCCGACGCTGCGGCACTTGGCGGATGGCAACGGGCGGAGAATCGGCTGGCCTTCGACATCTTCGGTGCGGGGGCGAATCACGAGCGGAGTGTTCATGGTGCGTTCCAGGCTGAGCGGGTGATGCGGTCGAGCATAACCCGCTTGCGCTGCCCTTGCCGCTATTGGCTGAACGCGCCTTCGGACAAATGCGTTTCGATGCTGACTTCGGACGTGGTCATCAGCTTGTGGACCGGGCAGCGATCGGCCACGCGGTGCAGTTCTTCGCGCTGGGCGTCGGTGAGCACGCCCTTGAGGGTCAGTTTGACGTGCAGTGCATATTGGCCTTTCTGTTCCAGGCTGTTGTCGCGCTTGACCTCGACGCCGACACCGGTCAACGGGATGTCCTTCTTCCTGGCATACAGCTTCAGGGTCAGGGCTTTGCAGGCACCCAGTGCGGCATCGAAATAATCGTGCGGCTCCGGCGCCGAACCTTCTCCGCCAGCCGTGACGGGCACGTCGGCGAAAAGTTCATGGTCATCGATTTGTATGCTGTGACGGAAACCTTCGGTGGAGACAGTGTTGACAGTAACGGTCATGGGAAACCTCGCAAGTAACAGGACATTTATTCGATCAAAAAGACCTTGAAGGTATAGAGCATGGTGCCGGATGTGCGTTCCGGTTTTCTTGTACCGGTGGACCTTTTCGCTGAATCGTTACCGTAATAGTAATGGTGTTTTGATATCACTTTTTCGTCTTACGCAAATTTTCTACAGTCCGATACCGTCTAAAGAACCAGCTGCCTGATGCAGCGCTTTTGGAAGGAACCTGGGGAATGAGTATCAGAAGTCTCAATATTGCGCCACGCGCGAGTCTCGGTTTTGGCCTGTTGGCGTTGATGGTTTTTGGCTTGGGGGCGTTTGCCCTGCTGCAAATGTCGAATATGCGGGCGCAGTCCGATCAGGTCGATGACAACTGGCTGCCCAGTGTGATGGCGGTCGGTGATATGAGTCAGGACATGTTGCGGCTGCGGGCGCTGACCATGCGTTTGCTGATCAATCGCGATCCACAGGCACAGGCGCAGAACGTCAATAAAATCAACGAACTCAAAAGTGTTCTCGACGAGGCACAGCAACGCTATGACAAGTTGATCGTGCTGCCTGAAGACCGTGTGTTGTTCGATCGCTTCAAGGCTGCCGAGAGCAAATATCTGCAGTTCCAGAGTCAGGTGATGGCCGAAGCTACCCAGGGACGGGTGGAAGAGGCAGCGGCCATTCTCAATGGCGAGATGAACCCGCTGGCCGATGAGATCACGCTCACACTCAGGCAACTGGTCGAACGCAACAAGCACAACGCCAATCTGGCGACTGAAGCGGGACGCCTTGTGTTCAACCAGTCGCGGATCTGGGTGGGGGTGATGATCGGTGTGACTGCGTTGATCACCATTGGCCTGGCACTGCTGTTGACGCGCAGTATCGTGTTGCCACTGTCACAGTCGTTGAAAGTGGCCGAGGTGGTCGCCGGCGGCGACCTCACCGCAGCAATCAGCATTACCGGCAAGGATGAACCTGCGCGGCTGCTGCACGCGCTCAAGAGCATGCAACAGAGTTTGCGTGAAACCATCCAGCGTATATCCGATTCATCCAGCCAATTGGCCTCGGCTTCGGAGGAGCTCAGCAGCGTTACGGAAGACGCCACCCGTGGCTTGCATCAGCAGAGCCTGGAGATCGAGCAGGCGGCCACGGCGGTCAACCAGATGACCGCCGCCGTGGAAGAAGTGGCGAGCAATGCCGCCGCAACCTCGCAAGCTTCGCGCGAGTCCGACCGCATTGCTCAGCATGGTCGCGAACAAGTGCACCAGACGGTGCTGTCGATCGAGTCGCTGGCTGAAGATGTCACCACCAACGTCACTCAGGTCGAAGACCTGGCGCAGAAGGTGTATGGCATCACTACAGTGCTGGACGTGATTCGCGCGATTGCCGAGCAGACCAACCTGCTGGCCCTGAACGCGGCAATCGAAGCCGCGCGAGCCGGAGAGGCCGGGCGCGGGTTTGCGGTAGTGGCCGATGAGGTGCGGGCCCTGGCGCATCGCACCCAGCAATCGACCCGGGAAATCGAACAGATGATTAGCGGTATCCAGCAGGGCACCGATCTGGCTGTCAGCTCCATGCAGCAGAGCAACACCCGGGCGCGTTCGACGCTGGAGGCAGCGAAAGCGGCCGGCGTTGCCCTGGAGGATATCGCTTCGGCATTCACCGTGATCAACGAGCGCAATATCGTGATTGCCAGTGCCTCGGAGGAGCAGGCGGCGGTAGCGCGGGAAGTGGATCGCAACTTGATGAATATCCGTGACCTGGCGCAACAGAGCTCGGCTGGAGCGAACCAGACCAGCGCGGCGAGTCAGGAGTTGTCGCGGTTGGCGGTAGACCTGAATACGCTGGTGGCGCGGTTTTCGGTCTGAATGACAGGCAAAAAAAAGCCCCGCGTTTGCGGGGCTTTTCGTCACGATCCGGATCAGCTGCCTTTGACAGCCTTGCCGTTGACCGTGCCGTCCAGGAGCATGATGTTGTACTCCTTGCCGTCGGTTTCGACCTGTTGCAGGCGCACCAGCAGGTAATCCCAGTCCTTGGCGAACCACATCACGGTGATGCGTTTGTTTTGTGTCGGGTCGCGTACACGTTCAACCTTGATCGCATCGATCTTGCCGGCCTTGGTGTCGACCTTTTCAGCGCCCAGCACGCGGAAGTCATAGGTATCGACTTCATTGCCGTCGACCACCTGATAGCTCATGCTTTTCTTGCCCGCGGCAACGTCTTGCTGCAAGGCCAACTGGTAGGTGGATTTGTCGAGCATGCCGCGGTTCAGCGCAACCTTGACCGCGTCGCCGCGATCGGTGCCGGTGATCACTTTGGTGTTCCAGTCGAAATCCAGATCCGATTTCTTGGCTTTGCCCAAACCGCCACGTTCAAAGTGGTACGACACTGGAAGAAGCGTGTCCTTGTCCGGGGTCAGGGTGCTTTCTTCAGTCAGGCTGGCGATCATCATCGATGCCTTGAAACTCAGTTTCCATTTGCCGTCGCTGGTTTTTTCCAGGCTGCGCTCGGCAGTGCCGCTCATGGGCAGCTGTTTCCAGTCGGCGGTGTAGCTGGCGGAGAAGGGTTGAAGGTCTGCCGCCTGGGCGAAGGGCAAGGCGAGCAGAGCGCAAGCGAAGAGCAGGGCGCGACGCATAAAATCTCCTAGTTTCGAATCAAGTGGCCGCTGGCCGCGAGTAACTGTCCATCCAGTAAAGCACCTTGCTCGCCGAGGGCCAGACGGCCTTCGGCAAACCAGCGTACGGCCATCGGGTAGATCAGGTGTTCCTGAACATGGACCCGCTGCGCCAGACTCTGCGGCGAATCCTGTAACTCTACCGGTATTACAGCTTGTACGACCAGTGGTCCGCCATCGAGTTCCTCGGTGACGAAGTGCACGGAGCAGCCATGCTCGGCGTCGCCAGCCTCCAGCGCACGCTGGTGAGTGTGTAACCCTTTGTATTTGGGTAGCAGCGAGGGATGGATATTGAGCAGGCGACCCTGATAGTGGCGTACGAAACCCGCGCTGAGAATGCGCATGAAGCCGGCCAATACCACGAGTTTTGGGTTGAAGGCGTCGATCAATTCGATCAGTGCGGCGTCGAAGGCCTCGCGACCTTCGAAAGCCTTGTGATCCAGGGTGCGGGTGTCGATACCCGCGTCCCTGGCGCGTTGCAGGCCGTAGGCGTCGGCGCGGTTGGAAATCACCGCAGCGATGCGGGCCGGGCTGTCGCCGATCCGCGTGCTGTCGATCAAGGCCTGCAAGTTACTGCCGCTGCCGGACAGCAGCACCACTACATCACAGGTTTTAGGCATCAGTGAGCCTTGAGGTTCTTCAGTTCGACCTGGGCCGCGCCTTCGGCAGCGGTGGCGATCTGACCGATGACCCAAGGCTGCTCGCCGGCTTCACGCAGGACGTTCAGGGCGGTTTCAACGTGCTCTTGAGCCACGCAGATGACCATGCCCACGCCGCAGTTCAGCACGCGGTGCATTTCGTTCTCGTCAACGTTGCCTTTCTCTTGCAGCCAGTCGAACACGGCCGGGCGGTTCCAGCTTGCTACGTCAACCACGGCCTGTGCGCCTTTTGGCAGCACGCGCGGGATGTTGTCCAGCAGGCCACCACCGGTGATGTGGGCCATGGCTTTGACGGCGCCGGTGTCCTTGATCAGCTTGAGCAGCGGCTTCACGTAGATACGGGTCGGGGCCATCAGCAGGTCGGTCAGCGGCTTGCCGTCGAGCTGGGTGTTTTCGATGTCGGCGCCGGACACTTCGATGATCTTGCGGATCAGCGAGTAGCCGTTGGAGTGCGGGCCGGAAGACGGCAGGGCGAGCAGGGCATCGCCGGCGGCAACCTTGGAGCCGTCGATGATTTCGGATTTTTCCACGACGCCGACGCAGAAACCGGCCAGGTCGTAGTCTTCGCCTTCGTACATGCCCGGCATTTCAGCGGTTTCGCCACCAACCAGCGAGCAACCCGACAGTTCGCAGCCAGCGCCGATGCCGGTCACAACCTGGGCAGCGGTGTCGACGTTCAGTTTGCCGGTAGCGTAGTAGTCGAGGAAGAACAGCGGCTCGGCGCCACACACCACCAGGTCGTTGACGCACATGGCGACCAGGTCGATGCCGATGCTGTCGTGTTTGTTCAGGTTCAGTGCCAGGCGCAGCTTGGTGCCGACGCCGTCAGTACCGGAAACCAGCACAGGCTGCTTGTAGCCGGCCGGGATTTCGCAGAGGGCGCCGAAACCGCCCAGGCCGCCCATGACTTCCGGGCGCGCAGTGCGCTTGGCGACGCTCTTGATGCGTTCGACCAATGCTTCACCGGCGTCGATGTCTACACCGGCGTCCTTGTAGCTCAGGGAGGGTTGCTTGCTCATGATCCAGGCCTTTAGGGGGGGGATTTCTGGGTAACGACCGAGTCCATCGGGACCGCCGAAACAGGCGAAGGCGAGGGCCAAACGCGAATTTCAGGGTACCCGGCTGTTGCCGGTCTGCGAAGGCGCGCGATTTTATCAGGCTTGAGCCGCAGCGGCCATCCTCAGGCCGACAGCAGGGCCATATCCGTTCAAAAAAAACCGTTGATGCTCGCTGTCGATGGCATCCTGCATGGCTGTATAAGGTATCGAGATTAACCGTCTATCGTTATGACAGTGCGAAAACATACCCCGGACGTGTGAATGTTTTGCATCGGGCGATGGTCACAGCCTTGCTCGATCGTCTTCATGCGGTCTGTTCCAGCCGCTCTTGTCGTCAGGAATCTCCCATGCGTTTTTGTAATTTCTTGTTTGCAGGTTGTTTGTCATTGGTCAGCCTGGTCGGTCATGCCGAAACCGTCAAAGGCCTTTACCAGGTGCGCGAGCCGGTGAATGGCCAGTCGCCCGAGGAGCGCGACCAGGCGACTCAACGAGCGTTGGACACCTTGGTGTTGCGTCTGACCGGCGACCCTAAGGCCGCTCAGAGTCCGGGGCTGGCGGCGATTCGCAAGGACCCGCAACAGATCATCAGCCAATACGGCTTTGATGCCGGGCCGCCGGAAGTCCTGAAAGTCGATTTCGATCCGGGCACCACCGAGCAGGCCTTGCGCCGCGCCGGACTGGGCGTGTGGGGGGCCAGTCGGCCGTCGATCCTTGGCTGGTGGCTGAATGATTCCGCCGAGGGTTCAAGTCTGGTCGGCGACGGTCAGGCCAGCGCGGCACCGCTGCGTCGGGCTGCACAGCACCGAGGCTTGCCATTGCGCCTGCCATTGGCGGATTTGAATGAGCAGATCGTCGCGACCGCGCCGAATCTGGAAGGTGCAGATCCCGCGCCTTTGCATGCGGCCTCGGAACGCTACAGCGCCGATGCCTTGCTCGCGGTACACGCCCAGGAAGAGGGTGGGCAGTGGCAAGCCAAGTGGCGTCTGTGGCTGGGCGATCAGAAAGAGGCCGGCACCGTGCAGGGCGCCGATCAGGCTGCCGTGGCCGATGCGGTGATGCTGGCGGTCAACGAGCGCCTGGCGCCGCGGTTTGTCGCCAGGCCCGGCGCTTCGAGCGCGCAATTGCTGGAAGTGCAAGGCATGAATCTTGAGCACTACGCGTCCCTTGGGCGCTTGCTGGAGCCATTTGGCGGGCGCGTACAAAGTGTCGAGGGCGACCGGATTGTGTACCGGGTCAATGGCAGTGCCGATCAGTTGCGTGCACAACTGTCGCTGGCGAGGCTGCAGGAAGCGCCGGCAAGTCAGGCCCCGACCCCGGCAGTGCCGGTTCAGCCTGCCGTCGGTGGTGCGGTGCCTGCCCCTGCACCCGCCCCGACACCGCAACTGCGTTTTCGCTGGTAGTTTTTCTTTCTTTATATAGAAGCAATGGAGTGGTTCATGGCCGATACGCGGCGTTGGTTCTGGCTCGGTGGGGTGGTCCTGCTTTGCGCGTTTGTCTGGTTGTTGCACCCGATCCTGACGCCGTTCCTGGTGGCGCTGTTGTTGGCCTACCTGTTCGATCCGCTGGTGGATCGACTGGAGAGGGCGGGCCTGTCCCGGACCTGGGGTGTAGTAGCGGTGTTTACCCTGTTTACATTGATCTTCACCGCGTTGCTGTTGGTGTTGGTACCGCTGCTCGCCAGGCAGCTGTTTCGCTTGTATGAGCTGGCCCCGCAGATGCTCGACTGGATACAGCACACCGCGTTGCCTTGGGCGCAATCGAAGTTCGGCCTGTCGGACGGTTTCTGGAAGTTCGACAAGCTGAAGGCCGCCATCAGCGAGCATATGAGCCAGACCACCGATGTTGTCGGCGTGGTGCTGAGTCATGCGACTGCCTCGGGGCTGGCGTTGATTGGCTGGCTGGCGAATCTGGTGCTGATTCCGGTGGTGAGCTTCTACCTGTTGCGCGATTGGGACCTGATGATGGCCAGGATCCGCAGCCTGCTGCCCCGTGAGCGTGAAGAGCGTGCGGTGTCGCTGGCGGGTGAATGCCATGAAGTGCTCGGAGCGTTCGTTCGCGGACAGTTGCTGGTGATGGTGGCCTTGGGTGTGATCTACGCAGCGGGCCTGATGCTGGTCGGGTTGGAGCTGGGCCTGCTGATTGGCCTGATTGCCGGTCTGGCGGCGATCGTGCCGTACATGGGGTTTATCATCGGCATTGGCGCGGCGCTGATTGCGGGGCTGTTCCAGTTCGGTGGTGATCTATACCCGATGCTTGGCATCGTCGCGGTGTTCATGGTCGGCCAGGCACTGGAGGGCATGGTGCTGACGCCGTTGCTGGTCGGTGACCGGATCGGTCTGCACCCGGTGGCAGTGATTTTCTCGATCCTGGCCGGTGGTGAGTTGTTTGGTTTTACCGGTGTGCTACTGGCATTGCCGGTTGCTGCGGTGATCATGGTGCTGCTGCGTCATGTGCATGATTTGTATAAGGATTCTGAAATCTACGGCGGTGTCGACGAGCCGGAGCTGTAAGGGGTGTCGATGGACGATGGCGGGCTGCCCGGGTTGGTGCCGGGTCGGCCTGCTTGCATCGTGCGACTGGCGCATGCAGCGCCAAAGAATCTGTCACAAAACCGGTGCGTTAACGCAAACCTTTGATTTTGCTTGTGGTCTGTCGCATTGTGCGGTCCGCTTCACGGGTATAAACTTCGCAAACTTTACACAGAGGCCACTAACGGTTCCTTTGGAACTGTTCAGTCAGCATGAAACCGATTCAGCTGCCCCTAGGTGTGCGTCTGCGTGACGACGCCACCTTTATCAACTACTACCCAGGCGCCAATGCCGCTGCACTCGGCTATGTCGAGCGGCTATGCGAAGCCGACGCCGGCTGGACCGAAAGCCTGATCTACCTTTGGGGCAAGGATGGGGTAGGGCGTACGCACCTGTTGCAGGCCGCCTGCCTGCGCTTCGAGCAATTGGGGGAACCTGCGGTGTATCTGCCGCTGGCCGAACTGCTCGATCGCGGCATTGAAATTCTCGACAACCTTGAACAGTACGAACTGGTCTGTCTCGATGACCTGCAGGCGGTAGCCGGCAAGGCGGACTGGGAAGAGGCGCTGTTCCATCTGTTCAATCGCTTGCGCGACAGCGGCCGACGCTTGCTGATTGCTGCGTCGACGTCCCCGCGCGAGTTGCCGGTGAAGTTGGCGGATCTAAAATCCCGCCTGACCCTGGCCTTGATCTTCCAGATGCGCCCGCTGTCCGATGAGGACAAATTGCGTGCCCTGCAATTGCGCGCCTCCCGTCGCGGGTTGCATCTGACCGATGAAGTCGGGCATTTCATCCTGACTCGCGGTACCCGCAGCATGAGTGCGCTTTTCGAGCTGCTGGAGCGTCTCGATCAGGCCTCCCTCCAGGCTCAGCGCAAGCTGACCATCCCGTTTTTGAAAGAAACCCTCGGCTGGTAAACCCGCGGAAACCGTGGCTTTGGCGGGGTTTGGCATATTTCAGGCGCCAGAAAGCCCGCTTTCCTGCACGGTGGCAGGCTGCGCGTATGTTTAAAGTGGGCTTAAGCGCTTAGATGTAAACGAGAAACGGATAAGTCACAAAAAGATCGATTGAATTTGCAAATGAGGTTGATAGAGGGCATAGTCTCGACTTCTTTACAACTTTCAGCCACGGTCGTGCCCATGCTCAATCGCTTCGCACCCCTCGTGCCTCTCGCACTCGTCACCCTGCTGTTCGGTTGCGCTGCCCACACTCCGGTGGCCCAGCAAGCGCCGCAACAACAGGTTCAAAACTCCGTTACTGCCCAATCTTCCGCTCTTTTCCAGGAAGAACTGGCCACCGAAAAAGAGCTCGCAGACTTCGCCGGTGGCAAGTCCTACCAGCTTCCGGTACTGGCCGACAGCATCCTCGAGCGTGGCATGTCCCTGATCGGTACCCGTTACCGTTTCGGCGGTACCTCTGAAGCCGGCTTCGATTGCAGTGGTTTCATCGGTTACCTGTTCCGCGAAGAAGCGGGCATGAACCTGCCGCGCTCCACCCGCGAAATGATCAACGTGGACGCTCCACTGGTCTCGCGCAGCAAGCTCGAGCCGGGCGACCTGCTGTTCTTCGCAACCAACGGCCGTCGCGGTCGCGTCAGTCACGCCGGGATCTACCTGGGTGACAACCAGTTCATCCATTCCAGCAGCCGTCGCAGCGGTGGCGTGCGGATCGATAGCCTGGGTGACAGCTACTGGAGCAAGACCTTCATCGAAGCCAAGCGTGCCCTGGCGATGGCACCTAACGCGTCGCCAATCGTCACTGCACGTAAATAAGCGGACATTTTGTAAGGCGAACTTAAAGTCTTACTTGAAGTTTGTCGTGTAGCCGCTAGAATCTTGATCTACAAATGATGGCAAACCGCCTGCGTCCCACGCAGGCGGTTTTCTTTTCTGCGCTCCCCGCAGAAAAAGCCGCAGCCAGATCAGGATGCTCTGCTTATGACGACGTCGGCCCGCCTCGCAATCATGTTCTTCGCAGCGCTGCTCAGTGCCTGCGCCAGCCGTACACCGCCACCAGCGCCGGTGGTTCGCGCCCCCATCGTATTTGGCTCCTCACAAGCTTTTTCGCCCGAGGCGGAAGACGTGCTGTTTCGCGCGCTCGGTCTGGTGGGCACGCCTTATCGCTGGGGTGGCAATACGCCGGATTCCGGATTTGATTGCAGCGGCCTGATCGCTTACGTGTACCGCGATGTCGCCGGCATTTCCTTGCCGCGCACCACTCGCGAGATGATCTCCATGCAAGCGGCGAATGTGGGCAAGGAAGGCCTGCAAACCGGTGACCTGATTTTCTTTGCCACCAATGGCGGTTCCCAGGTCAGTCATGCCGGTATCTACGTGGGAGAAGGGCGCTTTGTCCACGCGCCGGCCACCGGTGGCACTGTTAAGCTCGACAGCTTGTCCAAGACGTATTGGCAAAAGGCTTATCTGAGCGCCAAGCGTGTTCTGCAGCCTGAACATCTGGCGCGCAATCCGTAACTTCCGGAGCTGGTTGTCATGACTGCTCGCACCCTCAATCTCGACGATTCGCTGTATCAATACCTGCTCGACGTCTCCCTGCGGGAAACCCCGCTGCTCAAGCGCTTGCGCGATGAAACCCAGGCGCTGCCCATGGCTCGCTGGCAGGTGGCGCCGGAGCAAGGGCAGTTTCTCGCTTTGCTGGTGAAACTGACGGGGGCCAGGCGCTTGCTCGAAGTCGGCACCTTTACCGGTTACAGCGCCCTGTGCATGGCGGCGGCATTGCCCGCAGACGGCTCGCTGATTTGCTGTGATATCCCCGGTGACTACAACGCCACAGCCCTGCGCTACTGGCAGGAAGCCGGGCTGGCCGGACGCATCGATCTGCGTCTGGCACCTGCGCTGGAAACCCTCGGGAAGCTGGACCTGCCAGGCCAGTTCGATCTGATTTTCATCGATGCCGACAAGGCCAACTACCCGAGTTATCTGGAACACGCCCTGCGATTGCTGCGGGTCGGTGGGCTGGCGGTGTTCGATAACACCCTGTGGAGCGGGCGCGTGCTTGAGACCAGTCCAGAGAGCGCGGATACACGAGCGATCCAGGCGCTGAACCGGGCCTTGAAGGATGATGCGCGGGTGGATCTGTCGTTGTTGCCGATTGGCGATGGGTTGACCCTTTGCCGCAAACGCTGAACCCCGCTCCCGCAGGTTAAGTGACTTACTTTACTGCCGACACCCGCCACACCTTGTTCCCCACATCATCGGCCACCAACAGATCACCCTGCCGGTCAATCACCACGCCCACCGGGCGGCCCATGGCCTCTTCCTTGTCGTTGAGAAACCCGCTGAGCACATCAACCGGGTTCCCGGCCGGCTTGCCGGCGCTGAAGGGCACGAAAATCACTTTGTAGCCGCTGTGCGGCTTGCGGTTCCAGGAGCCGTGCTGGCCGATGAAGACGCCTTCCCTGAATTGCGCCGGCAACTTGTTGCCTTCGGCAAACGTCAGGCCCAGTGACGCCGTGTGCGGGCCGACCGCATAGTCCGGGGCGATAGCCTTGGCCACCAGGTCCGGGTTTTGCGGTTCGACGCGAATATCGACATGCTGGCCGTAGTAACTGAGCGGCCAACCATAGAACGCACCGTCTTTCACCGAAGTGATGTAGTCCGGTACCAGATCGCTGCCGATTTCATCCCGTTCATTGACTGCTGTCCACAGCGCGCCACTGTGTGGTTCCCAGGCCATGCCGTTGGGGTTGCGCAGACCGGAGGCGAAGATCCGGTGCTGGCCGGTGGCACGATCCACTTCCCAGATCGCTGCACGACCTTGTTCCTTGTCCATGCCGTTTTCCGCAACGTTGCTGTTGGAGCCCACGGTGACGTAGAGCTTGCTGCCGTCCTTGCTGGCGATGACGTTTTTGGTCCAGTGGTGGTTCAGCGGGCCGCCTGGCAGGTCAATCACCTTGATCGGCGGTGACTGGATCTGCGTATCGCCACTTTCATAATGAAAGCGCAGCAGGCGATCGGTATCGGCCACGTACAGGTCATTGCCGACCAGCGTCATGCCGAAGGGTGAGTTGAGGTTTTGCAGAAACACCGTGCGGGTTTCTGCAACGCCATCGTGATCCTTGTCGCGCAGCAAAGTGATGCGGTTCGCGCTGGGCACGCGAGCCCCGGCACGTCCCATGACTTTCTTCATCACCCAGCCGCGAACGCCTTTGCCGTCTTCGGGTTTGGGTGGTGCGTTGGTTTCCGCCACCAGCACGTCGCCATTGGGCAGCACATAAAGCCAGCGGGGGTGATCCAGGTCTTCGGCAAAGGCGGCCACTTGAGTGCCCGTGGCGGCGACGGGTTTTGCACCCTGTGGCCAGCCGATGGCCGGGGCGATGTTCACGGTCGGGATCAGGGTTTTGTTCGGTTCCGGCAGTCGGGGCGAAGGACCGGTGCCGTCGGAGACTTGCAGGCGGGAGGTCTCGCTACAAGCGGCGAGCCCTCCGCAGAGCGCGATAACGAGAACGAGCGGGGGCTTGCGCATGCTGTTCTTCCCTATGAATGCCTTGTTCTAATCATAGAGATGCGCTGTAGTCCGATGGTTCAACCCTTAGCCGCGTGCTTCCTTGAACAGCACCGCAATGCCGGGGTGATAGTTGCCGGCTTCGTTGCGCAATTTGCGGTAGGCATAAGGGAAATACCAAGCGACGGCGCAGGTGTGTTCCTTTTGCAGGTCGTCGACCATGTCCTGGAGTTCTTCCGGCGTTGCACCTTGCTGGGCTTTTTGCGGGGCGACGAACAGGCAGCCGAGTTTCAGGTCGCTGGCGTGGCTCACTCGCTTCGCATCGCTGGCGATGTCGAGCAGGGCCTGGGTCAGGTTGAGGCTGTTGACCCGTGGCCAGCGCTGGCTGGTCTGGATGTAGGCACGGGTTTCGGGCGAGGCGAGGAGCAGGTCGGCACGGCCGTTGCGGTCGCCTTCTTCGGTCTGTTTGCGGGTGGGGGTCTGTTGCAGCGTGACCATCTCGGCCATCCAGGCTGCGGCAGAGAGCAGTCCGAGATTGGCTTTTTCGTCGTGCCAGTACGGTGTGTCGCCATCGCCGCGGATGGCGTTATAACGGTCGATGCATTCGAACCAGCGCTCGAGCACCGGGCGCAGGAATTCCAGCTTTGGATTGCTGATGATCATGCCTTGCATGGGCTCACCCTTGTTGTTGTGTTGTGGGGTTGTGGCTCTTTGATATCACTGCTGCGAGTGTGGCACAAGATTGACGTCAGTTTATTGATTGACGACAGTTATTCGGCAGGTGGCCGCCCGGCTTTAATTGACGCTCCACCCCCAACCCTCTAACCTTCGCGGCTTGTTTCAGGTGCTCTGTGACTTGGGTCGACAGAGTGAAACAGGGAAGCCGGTGAGTGAGTCCTTCCGTTCCTCGAAGGCCTGCAATTCCGGCGCTGCCCCCGCAACGGTAAATGAGTGAAAACTGTGTGTGATGCCACTGTGTCGAATCGATGCGGGAAGGCGCACGGTCTGGCCCCCGCGGCCACTCATGAGCCCGGAGACCGGCCTGATTCATCCAGCGGCATCACGGTGGGCGATGCCAGGCTTGTTGCCGTCTATTGCTGTGCCTGCCCGCCGTTATTCCTGCCTCAACGGAGAGCTCCCCCATGACTGATACCCCCGATCGTGACGAACGCCACCTGGCGCGCATGCAGCGCAAAAAAGCCGTGATCGACGAACGCATCGCCAATTCCCCGAACGAGTGTGGCCTGTTGCTGGTGCTGACCGGTAACGGCAAAGGCAAGAGCAGTTCGGCCTTTGGCATGCTCGCCCGTGCCATGGGGCATGGCATGCAATGCGGCGTGGTGCAGTTCATCAAGGGCCGCAACAGCACGGGCGAAGAGTTGTTTTTCCGGCGCTTTCCCGAGCAGGTGCGTTTTCATGTGATGGGCGAAGGTTTTACCTGGGAAACCCAGGACCGTCAGCGCGACATCGCTGCCGCCGAAGCTGCCTGGGCGGTGTCGCAGCAACTGCTGCGCGATCCGTCTATCGGTCTGGTGGTGCTGGATGAGCTGAACATCGCTCTCAAGCATGGCTACCTCGACCTCGATCAGGTGCTCAGCGACTTGCAGTCCCGGCCACCGATGCAGCACGTGGTGGTCACCGGTCGTGCCGCCAAGCCGGAAATGATCGAGATGGCTGACACCGTCACCGAAATGGGCGTGATCAAACATGCCTTCCAGGCCGGAATCAAAGCGCAGAAAGGCGTTGAGCTGTGAACCAGCCTCGTCATTGTCCTGCGGTACTGATTGCCGCGCCGGCTTCCGGCCAGGGCAAGACCACCGTCACCGCGGCGCTGGCCCGATTGCATCGCAATCAGGGGCGCAAGGTCCGCGTGTTCAAGTGCGGCCCCGACTTTCTCGATCCGATGATCCTCGAGCGCGCCAGCGGTGCGCCGGTGTATCAACTGGACATGTGGATGGTCGGGGAGCAGGAGAGTCGCCGGTTGCTGTGGGAAGCCGCGGCCGAAGCCGACCTGATCCTGATCGAAGGCGTCATGGGGCTGTTCGACGGTACGCCGTCGAGCGCCGATCTGGCGCGGCATTTTGGTGTGCCGGTGCTGGCTGTGATCGATGGTACTGCCATGGCCCAGACCTTCGGCGCATTGGCCCTGGGGCTGGCGCGCTATCAGCCGGACTTGCCGTTCGCCGGGGTGCTGGCCAACCGCGTCGGCACGCTGCGTCACGCGCAATTGCTCGAAGGCAGCCTGACGGAAGGTTTGCGCTGGTACGGCGCGCTGTCTCGGGAAACCGGGATCGAATTGCCGAGTCGGCACCTTGGCCTGGTGCAGGCCAGCGAGTTGAACGACCTCGATGTGCGCCTCGATGCAGCGGCCGATGCCCTGGCCAGCAGTTGTGAGGTCGCGCTGCCGCCGGCAGTCGAGTTCGCCGCCCCTGATGTCATCGTTGCCGAGCCGCTGCTGGCCGGTGTGCGCATTGCTGTCGCCCGGGATGAAGCCTTTGCATTCACCTACGGTGCGAGCCTGGACTTGCTGCGGGCGATGGGCGCCGAGTTGTTGTTCTTCTCGCCGATCCGCGACCGTGCGTTACCACAGGCCGACAGCCTGTATCTGCCGGGTGGATACCCGGAGCTGCACCATGTTGCGCTGGCGCAAAACACCGCGATGCTCGAGGCGATCCGCGCCCACCACCAGGCTGGCAAACCGTTGCTCGCCGAGTGTGGCGGCATGCTGTATCTGCTCGATTCGCTGACCGATGTCGAGGGCACGCGCGCCGAACTGGTTGGCTTGCTGGCCGGTGATGCGGTCATGCAAAAGCGTCTGGCGGCGCTGGCGTTGCAGGCAGTGGAACTGCCGGAAGGTTCGCTGCGCGGGCACACTTACCACCATTCGTTGACCACTACTGAATTGACACCGATTGCCCGTGGCTTGAGTCCTAACGGCGGGCGAGGGGCGGAAGCGGTTTATCGTGAGGGGCGGATGACAGCCTCTTATGTGCATTTCTATTTTCCGTCCAATCCATCGGCGATTGCCGCGCTGTTTGCGCCTGACCACAACCCTGTGGGAGCGAGCCTGCTCGCGAAGCGGCCATGACGAACAACGCATTTTCCGAAGCCGAACGCGCAGCGGTCTATCGCGCCATCGCCGAACGCCGCGACATGCGCCACTTCAGCGGCGGCACTGTCGAGCCTGAATTGCTCCGGCGCCTGCTCGAGGCCGCACACCAGGCACCCAGTGTCGGCCTCATGCAGCCCTGGCGCTTCATCCGCATCAGTGATCGCACCTTGCGCGGGAAAATCCAGACCCTGGTGGAAGAAGAGCGCGTCCGCACCGCCGAAGCCCTCGGCGAGCGCAGCGACGAGTTCATGAAGCTCAAGGTGGAAGGCATCCACGATTGCGCCGAGGTACTGGTCGCTGCACTGATGGACGACCGCGAGCAGCATATTTTCGGCCGCCGTACCTTGCCGGAAATGGACATGGCCTCACTGTCCTGTGCCATCCAGAACCTGTGGCTGGCGTCCCGTGCAGAAGGGCTGGGCATGGGCTGGGTGTCGCTGTTCGAACCCCTGGCACTGGCGGACCTGTTGCGACTGCCAGCGGGCGCCAAACCGCTGGGCGTGCTGTGCCTGGGACCGGTCAAGGAGTTTTACCCGGCACCGATGCTGGTGCTCGAAGGCTGGGCGCAGGCGCGTCCGCTACATGAATTGCTGTACGAAAATTATTGGGGAGTGAGTCAATGAGTGTGGCGTTGTTGAGTGTCGCCGCGGTTGCGCTGGATGCGCTGCTGGGTGAACCCAAACGCTGGCATCCGCTGGTGGCGTTCGGCCGATTTGCCGAGCGCATCGAGCAACGTTTCAATGGCGGTGGTCGTGGTTGGCGCAGCCATGGCGTCACTGCGTGGGTGATCGCCGTGTTGCCGCTGACGCTGCTGGCCACGGCATTTTCCTGGGCGCCTTATGTCGGCTGGATCGTCGATATTCTCGCGCTCTATTGCGCCCTCGGCATGCGCAGCCTTGGCGAGCACGTCGAGCCTGTGGCCAAGGCCCTGCGCAGTCATGATCTGGAAGCGGCGCGCACGCGGGTGAGCTATCTGGTCAGCCGCCAGACCAGCGACCTGGATGAAACTGAAGTTGCCCGTGCCGCTACCGAATCGGTATTGGAAAACGGCAGCGATGCGGTGTTCGCGGCGTTGTTCTGGTTTGCCGTGGCGGGTGTGCCGGGTGTGGTGCTCTACCGCCTGAGCAATACGCTGGATGCGATGTGGGGCTATCGCAATGAGCGCTTCGAACGGTTCGGCTGGGCAGCGGCGAAGATCGACGACGTGCTCAATTACATTCCTGCGCGTTTGGTGGCACTGACTTACGCGCTGCTGGGCAAAACCCGGCTGGCGTTGAAATGCTGGCGCACCCAGGGCCCGACCTGGGACAGCCCGAACGCCGGCCCGGTGATGGCGGCAGGGGCGGGTGCCCTGGGTGTCGAATTGGGCGGGGCGGCGATTTATCACGGCGAACTGCATCAGCGTCCTCGGTTGGGCGAAGGCGTGCCGGCCGATGCCGACTCCATTGACCGGGGCTGGCAATTGGTCCAGCGCGGGGTATGGTTGTGGCTGCTGATTCTCTGCATGGGGGCTGAGTTTTATGCTTGAGCACGGTGGGCGATTGCGCAAGGCAGCGCTCGAGTACGGCATCGATGAAGCCAACTGGCTGGACCTGTCCACGGGGCTTGCACCCTGGTCGTTCCCGGTGCCGGATATTCCGCTGCGGGCCTGGGCCCGTTTGCCGGAGACGGACGATGGCCTGGAACAAGCCGCCTGTGATTACTACGGTACCTTGCAGGCGCTGCCGGTGGCCGGCTCGCAAATGGCGATTCAACTGCTGCCGCGATTGCGTCGGGCGGGCAAGGTCGGCGTGCTGTCGCCGTGTTATGCCGAGCACGCCGAAGCGTGGCGTCGCAACGGTTACATCGTGCGGGAAGTGCTGGAGCAGGAAGTCGACTTCTTTATCGACAGTTTCGACGTGCTGGTGGTGGTCAATCCGAACAACCCCACAGGCCTTAGCCTTACGCCCAGTCGCTTGCTCGACTGGCACGCGCGCCTGGCCCAGCGCGGTGGCTGGCTGGTCGTGGACGAAGCGTTCATGGATAACACGCCGCAATTGAGCCTGGCGCCGTTTGCCCATCAAGTCGGGTTGATCGTCTTGCGCTCCTTCGGCAAGTTTTTCGGCCTGGCCGGTGTGCGCCTGGGGTTTGTGCTGGCCGAGCGCAAGTTGCTCAGGTTGCTGGCTGAACAAGTGGGGCCGTGGGCCGTGAGCGGGCCGACCCGGGTAGTGGGCCAGGCCTGCCTGCGCAATACCGAAGAGCAGACCCGGCAACGGGTGCGCGCGGATGACGCCAGCGAGCGCCTTGCGTCGTTGCTGGAGCAACACGGGTTCCAGCCGCAGGGCGGTTGCGCGCTGTTCCAGTGGCTGATCACCGAACGCGCCGAAGAGCTGCATGAGTTCATGGCCCGGCGCGGCATTCTCCTGCGGTTGTTCACGCACAACAGCAGCCTGCGATTCGGCTTGCCCGGTGACGAAGCCGCCTGGGTGCGACTGGCGCAGGCATTCGAAGATTTCGCCAAGGAAAACCAATGACCACGCTGATGGTGCAGGGCACCACGTCGGATGCCGGTAAAAGCACGCTGGTGACCGCGCTGTGCCGTTGGGCTACGCGCCAAGGCACGAGGGTGGTGCCGTTCAAGCCGCAGAACATGGCACTCAATAGCGCGGTGACCGCCGACGGTGGCGAGATCGGCCGCGCCCAGGCAGTGCAGGCCCAGGCCGCAAACCTTGAACCACACACCGACATGAACCCGGTGCTGCTCAAGCCCAACAGTGACACCGGTGCCCAGGTGATCATCCATGGCCGCGCCGTGACGACCATGAACGCCGTTGCCTATCACGACTACAAAACCATCGCGATGCAAGCGGTACTGGCTTCCCACGAGCGTTTGAGCGCGGCGTACCCACTGGTGATGGTCGAGGGTGCGGGCTCGCCGGCGGAAATCAATCTGCGGGCCGGCGACATCGCCAACATGGGCTTTGCCGAGGCGGTGGACTGCCCGGTGGTGCTGATCGCCGATATCAATCGCGGCGGGGTTTTCGCCCACCTGGTGGGCACCCTTGAACTGCTGTCGCCGAGCGAACAGGCGCGGGTCAAAGGGTTCGTCATCAATCGTTTTCGGGGTGATATCGCGTTGCTGCAACCCGGTCTCGACTGGCTCGAAGAACGCACCGGCAAGCCGGTGATCGGCGTGCTGCCGTACGCGATGGACCTGCACCTGGAGGCCGAGGACGGCATCGATCAACGCCAGACCGATAAAGCTGACCAGGTACTGAAAGTGATAGTGCCGGTGCTGCCGCGCATCAGCAATCACACTGATTTCGATCCGCTGCGCCTGCATCCGCAAGTGGACCTGCAATTCATTGGTCCCGGGCAGGCGATTCCGCCCGCCGACCTGATCATTCTTCCAGGCTCGAAAAGCGTGCGCAGCGACCTCGCGTACCTGCGGGCCAATGGTTGGGAAACCGCCATCGCCCGGCACCTGCGTTACGGCGGAAAACTGCTGGGGATTTGTGGTGGCCTGCAAATGCTCGGTGAGCAAGTGCATGACCCGTTGGGTCTCGAAGGTGCGCCGGGTTCCAGTGCCGGTTTGGGGCTGCTGGCGTTCCAGACTCTGCTCGAGCAAGAGAAGCAGTTGCGCAATGTGCGCGGGCGCCTGGCGCTGGAAGATGCGCCCGTTGCGGGTTATGAAATTCATGCCGGCGTGACCACCGGGCCGGCGCTGGAAAATGCCGCCGTGCAACTGGATGACGGCCGCTGTGACGGCGCGCAAAGTGCGGACGGGCAGATTTTCGGCACCTATCTGCACGGGTTGTTCGAATCGCCGGCGGCGTGTAGCGCGCTGTTGCGTTGGGCCGGTTTGCGGGATGTGCAGGCCGTGGATTACCACGCCTTGCGCGAGCGCGATATCGAGCGGCTGGCGGATCTGGTGGAGAAGCATCTGGATACCGGGCTGTTGCGTCAGCTCTGCGGGATTTGAAGCGTCTGCCATGGCCTCATCGCGGGCAAGCCCGCTCCCACAGGGTACGAGGTGTACTCAAATTTCATGATCAACCCGAATCTCTGTGGGAGCGGGCTTGCCCGCGATGAGGCCAGCCGCTTCACTGAAGACTTCAAGGAAACAACCATGCTGCAACTGATCCTCGGCGGCGCCCGCTCCGGCAAGAGTCGTCTGGCTGAAAAACTCGCCATCGACAGCGCTCTGACCGTGACCTACATCGCCACCAGCCAGCCACTGGATGGAGAAATGAACGAGCGGGTGGCCCATCACCGCGCCCGTCGTCCGGCCGAATGGGCATTGATCGAAGAGCCTGTGGAACTGGCCCGGGTGCTGCGCGAATCCGCCCGTCCCGACAGTTGTCTGCTGGTGGATTGCCTGACCCTGTGGCTGACCAACCTGCTGATGCTCGACGATGCCAAGCGCCTGGCTGCCGAGCGTGATGCCTTGCTGGACTGCCTGGCGTCGCTGCCGGGTGAAATCATTTTTGTCAGCAACGAGACCGGAATGGGTGTCGTGCCGCTGGGCGAATTGACTCGCCGCTATGTCGATGAAGCCGGTTGGCTGCATCAAGCTCTGGCTGAACGCTGTCAGCGTGTCATCCTGACCGTCGCCGGCCTGCCCCTGACTCTGAAAGGAACTGCGTTATGACTCAATCCTGGTGGCTGAACCCAAGCAAGCCGGTCGATACCCACGTGGTCGAACAGGCACAGGCGCGGCAACAGCAACTGACCAAACCGGCCGGCTCCCTCGGCCAGCTGGAATCGGTGGCGGTGCAACTGGCGGGTTTGCAGGGGCGGGTCAAGCCGAGTCTGGAGCAGGTGTGGATCGCGATTTTTGCCGGTGACCACGGCATCGTCGCCGAGGGCGTGTCGGCGTTTCCCCAGGAAGTCACCGGGCAGATGCTGCACAACTTCGTCAACGGCGGTGCAGCGATCAGCGTACTGGCACGGCAACTGGGCGCTTCCCTTGAGGTGGTGGACCTGGGCACGGTAACGCCGTCGCTGAAGCTGCCGGGTGTGCGCCACTTGAACGTCGGCCCGGGCACGGCGAATTTTGCACAGGGGCCGGCCATGACCGAGACCCAGGGGCAACTGGCCTTGCAGGCCGGCCGTGACAGCGTGCAGCGGGCAATGGCCAGCGGTGCGCAGTTGTTTATCGGTGGCGAAATGGGCATTGGTAACACCACTGCCGCCAGCGCCCTGGCGTGTGCCTTGCTCGATTGCCCGGTGGGGCATTTGACCGGGCCTGGTACCGGGCTCAACGCCGAAGGCGTCAGCCACAAGACCCAAGTGATCGAGCGCGCCTTGGCACTGCATGGCGCGCAGCGTGACGATGCCTTGCAGACCCTGTTCAACCTCGGCGGTTTCGAGATCGCCGCGCTGGTCGGTGCCTATCTCGCCTGTGCCCAGGAGGGTGTCGCGGCGCTGGTGGACGGTTTCATCTGCAGTGTCGCGGCCCTGGTTGCGGTGCGCTTGAATCCTGAATGCCGTCAGTGGCTGTTGTTCGGTCATCGCGGCGCCGAGCCAGGCCATCGTCATGTGCTGGAAACCTTGAATGCGCAACCGTTGCTCGATCTCGGCCTGCGGCTTGGCGAAGGCAGTGGCGCGGCATTGGCCGTGCCGCTGCTGCGTCTGGCTTGCGACCTGCATGGGCAAATGGCGACCTTCGCCGAAGCCGCCGTAGCAGATCGTCCGGCATGACCTTGCGCCTGGATCTGTTGCGTCACGGTGAAACCGAACTCGGCGGCGGGCTGCGCGGCAGTATCGATGATGCGTTGACCGACACGGGCTGGGCGCAGATGCGCGCCGCCGTGGTCGGCCGAGCGCCGTGGGATCGACTGGTCAGTTCGCCGTTGCAGCGTTGTGCGCGGTTTGCCGAGGAACTCGGTGCGCAATTGGCTGTGCCGGTGCAACTGGACAGCGACCTGCAAGAGTTGCATTTCGGCGCCTGGGAAGGGCAGAGCGCGGCGGCGTTGATGGAAACCGACGCACAGGCGCTGGGCTTGTTTTGGGCCGACCCCTATTCGTTCACGCCGCCTCAGGGTGAGCCGGTTGCAGACTTTTCGGCACGGGTGCTGGCAGCGCTGGAGCGTTTGTATGCGAGCTTTCCCGGTGAGCGCATTTTGCTGATCAGCCACGGCGGTGTGATGCGACTGTTGCTGGCACAGGCTCGCGGGTTGCCGCGAGAACAACTGCTCAACGTTGAGGTCGGGCATGGCGCGGTGTTTTCGCTGACGCTGGATTCCACAGGTTCGTTGAAGGAAGTGCTCTGACCATGCTGCCGTTCTGGATCGCCCTGCAATTTCTCAGCAGCCTGCCGATTCGCCTTCCCGGCATGCCCGAGCCCCGGGAACTGGGGCGGTCGCTGCTGTTTTATCCGCTGGTGGGATTGCTCTTTGGCGCGATTCTGTGGGCCGTGAACTGGCTGTTGCTCGGCACGCCGACGATGCTGCACGCGGCGTTGCTGCTGAGCGTTTGGGTGTTGCTCAGTGGTGGGTTGCATCTGGATGGCCTGGCGGACAGCGCCGATGCCTGGCTTGGTGGTTTTGGCGACCGTGAGCGTACGCTGACCATCATGAAAGACCCGCGCAGCGGGCCGATCGCGGTGGTGACGCTGGTGCTGGTGTTGTTGCTCAAATTCAGCGCGCTGCTGGCGTTGATCGAGCACCCGCATTCGCTCGCCTTGATCATCGTGCCGTTGATAGGGCGCAGCGCATTGCTCGGCTTGTTCCTGACCACCCCGTACGTGCGTGCAGGCGGCCTGGGGCAGGCGCTGGCCGATCATCTTCCGCGTTCGGCGGGCAGGCAGGTGTTGGCAGTCAGCGCACTGGCCTGTGTGTTGATCGCCGGCCTCAGTGGTGTGCTGGCGCTGGTGTTGGCTGTGCTGGGGTTTATCTGGTTGCGGCAGGTGATGCTGCGGCGGCTGGGCGGTACAACGGGTGACACGGCAGGTGCAATGCTGGAGTTGCTGGAGGTTGCAGTGCTGGTAGGTTTGGCGCTGGTCTGATTGGGTTGTATTGAATGTTCTGGCCTCTTCGTCGGAACGCCGCCCGGGGCAAGCCCGCTCCCACAGGGTTTCAGTTTCGTTGATAAAATAGTGTGCACAACGAAAATCTCTGTGGGCGCGAGCTCTCATGTAACTTGATTTAACCGACTCGCGGGTATATACACGCACCATGCTCGATTCCCAATGTTTATGCATCAACCTGCGTCGCGCCGCCCGTGGCGTCAGCAGGCATTATGACGGCGCTCTCGACGGCTTCGGGATCAACGTTGCGCAGTATTCTTTGCTGTGCAATCTGCAGCGACTGGATCAGCCGAGCATCTCGGTCCTGGCCGAAGCCATGGGCCTGGATCGCAGCACCTTGGGGCGTAATTTGCGGGTGCTGGAGGGTGACGGCCTGGTGACGCTGGTCGAGGGTGAGGACATGCGCAATCGCATCGTCCTGCTGACCGAGGCCGGGGCAGAGCGTCTCAAGGCTGCCTTGCCGGCCTGGGAAGCCGCACAGCAGCGTTTGATCGATCGCCTGGGTGCCGAGAAGCGCGAAACCTTATTGAAGCTGCTGGACGAACTGGCATGATGCCGGTTTTTCCGATCTTAAGCGGGTATATACCCGCTATTGGAGAATAACAATGACATCGATGTGGCGTACTTGCGGCTGGGTTCTGTTGGGGAGTGCGCTGATCCTTGCGTTGTCTCTGGGGGTTCGACATGGCTTCGGGCTGTTTCTGGCGCCGATGAGCGCCGAGTTCGGCTGGGGCCGTGAAGTCTTTGCCTTCGCCATCGCCTTGCAGAACCTGATCTGGGGCCTCGCTCAGCCATTCACCGGTGCATTGGCCGACCGCTTCGGTGCGGCGAAAGTGGTGCTGATCGGTGGCGTCCTGTACGCGGCCGGGCTGATTTGCATGGGGCTCTCCGATTCCGCGGTAACCTTGTCGCTGAGCGCCGGTCTGCTGATCGGCATCGGGCTGTCCGGTACGTCGTTCTCGGTGATTCTGGGTGTGGTCGGTCGCGCAGTGCCGCCGGAAAAACGCAGCATGGGCATGGGGATTGCCAGTGCTGCCGGATCGTTCGGCCAGTTCGCGATGTTGCCCGGCACACTCGGTTTGATCGGCTGGCTCGGCTGGTCCGCGGCGCTGCTGGCGCTGGGCTTGCTGGTGGCGCTGATCGTGCCGTTGGTGAGCATGCTCAAGGACAAGCCGCTGCCCGTCCTGGGGCACGAACAAACCCTTGGCGAAGCACTGCGCGAAGCCTGCTCTCACTCCGGATTCTGGCTGCTGGCGTTCGGTTTTTTCGTGTGCGGATTCCAGGTGGTGTTCATCGGTGTGCACTTGCCGGCCTATCTGGTGGATCAGCACCTTCCAGCGACGGTCGGTACCACGGTGCTGGCGCTGATCGGTCTGTTCAACATTTTCGGCACCTACACCGCAGGATGGCTCGGCGGGCGGATGTCCAAGCCGCGTTTGCTCACCGGTTTGTACTTGCTGCGGGCAGTAGTGATTGCGCTGTTTCTGTGGTTGCCGGTGACCACCACCTCGGCCTATCTGTTCGGCATGGCCATGGGCTTCCTGTGGCTGTCGACGGTGCCTTTGACCAACGGTACGGTGGCGACCTTGTTTGGTGTACGAAACCTGTCCATGCTCGGTGGGATTGTTTTCCTGTTTCACCAGCTTGGTTCGTTCCTGGGCGGCTGGTTGGGCGGGGTGGTGTACGACCGTACCGGGAGTTATGACTTGATCTGGCAAGTGGCAATTCTCTTGAGCCTGTTGGCCGCTGCCCTGAACTGGCCGGTGCGTGAGCGGCCGGTAGAGCGTCTGCAATCACAAATGAGTGCGATATGAACAGTCTTTGGCCGCGGATCGCTGTAGCCGCCGTCTGCGCCTTGTTGCTGGCGTTGTCGTGGTGGGGCTGGCATCAGGGCGGGCTGGCAATGATGCAGTTGGGCATGGGGACTTGCTAGCGGGATGGCGGGGCTAGTAACGTCGAATCCTGACGAATTCCCAAGGATGTCCCGAGATGCTGATGCGCTGGCTGGCAGTTCCCGCGTTACTGGTCGTGTTTTCCGGGTTGGTTCACGCGGCGGATTGCCCGGACCTGTTGCAAGGCTCGTTGCCCAAGCTGCGTGCCAAGGAATCCATCGATTTGTGCCAGCGCTTCGCCGGTAAACCGTTGGTGGTGGTCAATACCGCAAGCTTCTGTGGCTTTGCTCCGCAGTTCAAAGGTCTTGAGGCGTTGAACCAGCGCTTCAAGGGGCAAGGGCTGGAGGTCATTGGCGTGCCGTCCAATGACTTCAAGCAGGAGTCGAAGGATGGCGCCGAGACTGCCAAGGTCTGCTACGTCAACTATGGCGTGACCTTCACCATGACTGAACCGCAAAAGGTTCGTGGCGACGATGCCACGCACTTGTTCAAAGTCCTCGCCAGTCAAGCCAGCGCGCCGAAGTGGAATTTCTACAAGTATGTGGTGGATCGCCAAGGCAAGGTGATCGCCAGCTTCTCCAGCCTGACCAAGCCGGATGATCCCGAGTTCATTGCGGCAGTGGAAAAAGCCCTGGCTTCGCCGCCGCTGGTTTCGACTCCCTGACCGGTAGGAGCGAGCTGGCTCGCGAAAATATCAAGGCGCCTGGTTCATCCAGTCAGCACGCGTCATCGTTCGCGTCCATCGCGAGCGGGCTCGCTCCTACAAATGAAAAGCCCCGCCTCTGTGAAGAGCGCGGGGCTTTTTTGATTCGGATGGCGAGCGGTTCAGGCTCGCCGGGAATCATCAGAAGCGGTAGGTTGCGCCGAGGCCGAAACCGTTCGCGTAGTTTTCATACTTGGCGTTGTAGCGTTGGTTACGGATGTCGTCGTTTTTGTTGTCGACCTTGACCGACTCTTCGCGCAGGTACGAATACGCCACGTCGATGGTCAGGTCGTCGGTCGGGCTCCAGCCGGCGCCCACGCTGAAAGCCTTGCGATCGCCCGTCGGGATGCGTGGGGAACGGTTAACGTTGTTGGTCGGTGCCTGATCAACGGACAGGCCGCCACGCAGTACCCATTGCTTGTTCAACTGGTAGGACGCACCGATGGCGTGAGCCCAGGTGTCGTGCCAGTTCTGTTCTTCGGTGATGGTGCCGAACTGGCTGTTCAGAGCAGCTGGAACACCTGTGTTTTCAACGGTGATGTCTTTCAGGCGGCTCCAGCGGGTCCAGGTGCTGCCTGCGTACAGAGTCCACTTGTCGTCGAGCTGGTGAGTGACCGAGAAGTCCACCGATTCAGGGGTGGTCAGGTCCAGCGAGGCATCGTACTTCTGGTTCGGGTTCTGGCCGATCAGGCCCAGCACGCCGTAGTTGACCTTGGTGTTGCCCTCGAGCTTGTACTTCACTTTCGAGTGGTAGGTCAGGCCGACACGAGTGCTGTCGGTGGCTTGAACCAGCACGCCGATGTTGTAGCCCAGCGCGGTGTCGTCACCTGTGATCTTGACATTGCCATCTGGCGCGGCCTGGGTGATCGAAAGGTTCGATTCCAGGGTGCCGTCAATGCGGTTGATGGTCGGGCCAAAACCGATGGAAACCTTGTCGTTGAAGGCGTAGCTGACAGTCGGTTGCAGGGTGACGATTTTGACTTCGCTCTTGCTGCCGAAGTAACGACCGGCAAAGCCGCTCTCGTAGTCGGTTACCAGACCGAATGGTGCGTACACGCCCACACCGACGGCCCACTTGTCGTCGATTGGCTTGACGTAGTAACCCATCGGTACGGCGATGAGCGGAACCATGTCGCCGTCGTTGCTGCCGCCGTTCGGGCTGGAGCTGGCGTGGCTGATGTCAGTGTGTGCGTCGATCATCGCAACACCGCCGGTGACTTGTTCGCGCTTGAGGCGCGACATGCCGGCAGGGTTGCCAAAAAGGGTGCTTGCGTCATCGGCAGCGGAAGATCGCCCGGCAAAACCTGTACCCATCCCGCTGATGCTTTGTTCGTTGACGGCAAAGCCACTTGCGAAAATCTGGGTGGATGCCATGGCAACGGCGAGGCTAAGGGTGGTTTTGAGCATTACTTTTTTCATTATTAGAACTCCTGGTGATCACCGGGGCGAAAATTACCAACATTTTCGTCCCGGCGCCATAGGCTGTATGCCTTGATTTAGAGCGGTTTTGTAGGACAATCCGACCAGAATCGCGGCGTGTTGCGCGATCTTTGGATTAAGAGGGGTCAGCAGGCCAGCTGATTCAGGGGTGAAACACAGGTTTGCCAGGCGCAGGTGAAATCACGCAGACGCCCTTGGGGATGAAATGTCTGGCGCCAGATTCTGGCCATACCCAGCAAGTCATCCGGGGCGGGGAGGGGGGTATTCTGTTCTTCCACCAGCAGCCAGGCGATGGCTGTGGCGTAACGCAGGTTGACGGTCAACTCGAGGTGCGGGCCACTCAGAAACGCATGCTGGCTGGCCAGGCCGCGGACCAGGCTTGCACGCTCCGGATCAAGGGCCAGGTAATGGTCCCAAAGGGCTTGGTGGCGGGGCTCGGCGATGCGGTACAGGCCGTGCCCACGGCGGTCATGCAGGGCGGAACCAAGGGCGGACTGGCTGGCGGCAATGCCCAGCAGCAGGGATTCGGCAGTAACGCTATGTTGTCCGAGATAGATCAATGTCGGACGAATCACGTAACGGCACAGTTCGCTGGCAGCGATACCCATAAAACCCTCGAAACCTGAATTGGACGGCGATACCTGAAGGGGCTTGGCAGCTGTGAATCGGTTCAGGCTCGCCGCAAGCGGGTCAAGCCGCTTGAGTTGAAGTGTAGTGTCATATTCGCGCTGTAAAGGCCTGTTTTTAAAATATTTCCAGCGGCCAGTTATAACCCTTATATCGGATCGTGCTTAGTCGTGGTTCGAGGAAAGAGAAACATCGGGCAATAAAAAGCCCTGCTTTTCGGGCAGGGCTTTCGGGTTTTCAGCCTTTCCGGCGTTTCAGGCAACCAGTGCCTGACGGGTACGCGCGATCACTGCCTGCAGCGGCTCGGCGCTGGAGTATTGGTCGGGGTACAGGCGTTCGCTGTGACGAGCGATGCCGTGTTCGTTGACCAGGGTGAAGCTGAAGCAGCCTTTGCGAGCAGCCATGATCAGGCAGTTCATTGGTGCAAAAGCGTTGGTTAGGGTGCGGATGGCATCCTGAGTCTGGATTTGAGTAGACATTATTGGGTGTTCCTACAAATGACACGGATAAGAACCGTGCAACGTTAAAACGTTCCAGTAACGTCGATCACCATTGACCGAACGAAGAACCCGACTGGAACAAGGCAGCCAGTTTGAAGCGCTGATAAGTTGGCGCGCTTGGGCTGGCAGGTAGGTACTTAGGAGGGCAGGCAACACATCAGGGGCAAAGGTTCTGGGCCCGGGGTGAAGATCCTGATCAATTTGCAGGTTGGTTCGAGCAGAGTAAGCAGGCGGAACGACACCCTTTGCTTTCGATTCAAAGGTTGTGCTGGCGCAAGATTTACCTGGAAACCATCGAGGTGGTCGATCCCGCTTGTTCGGTGGAGGCTTCCGTCGGGAAGGCTGACCGGGGGGATTTGTTCGACCAGAATTGACTTTCAGCTTGGTACTAACGCCGCGGATACTAACGGATTGAACTGGTTAAGGGAAGTGTGTTAGCGAAAAGAATTCCCCGGCAGGTGCCTGATCGGGCTACTTTGCCCGGTGGGGGTGTGCATGAAGCTGTGCTGCCTTCGATTGATACGCACTGTATCCGGACAATAATCCGACCACCGGTCATCGACGTTTGTAGCAGCGTAGCCGTCTAAATACCGGGTTTGCCAGGGTTTATCCCCAGGCTTGACAAAAAAAACGCGCCGAAAAAGTGCATCGATATAACCGTCACAAAGGCACTTGTGCACATTAGTTGCGCAGCCTGTCACCCCGCTGTCATCTCATGTTCAAGCGCAGTGGCTGCCTGTAACCAAAATTTAAGTCAATGAAAAACATCGCTTTTTTTTACTGGTGAAAAAATCGTCAGTTTGACTGCGAGCCCCATTCCACAGGGCTTTGAGCAGGTTCAAGCGAGGTTGTCCACTGAGTTATCCACAGCTTCTGTGGATTGTCCCGAGCGCTTGCTCTAGGACGGGCGTGCCGGGATATTTTCGGCTTTACCTGTAAGAAAAAGAGAGTAAAGTTGCGCGCCTTCTGATCTGCCCCACAGTGCTTTATGAAGTTTCGCTCAGCCTCCGTTTCCTCTTCCTCCACACCACCCTCTGTTACCCCTACCAAGCGCTTTTCCATGCGCGTGGCAGAGTGGCTGTTGGACAGTCCGCATTTGGGCGAAAACCGTAACGTCAAACACATCGCCGGACGTCTGCTCAAGCAGCCGGCCCGTGAAGGCGTGGTGGCTGCGCAAAGTCGCCTGGGCCAGTTGATGTGCCGGGAATGCGGGAATGCCCGGGACCGGCGGATCGGTCAGGACCTGCTGCGTCAGGCCGCTCGGGCAGGCGATCGCCGCGCTCAACAGGAACTGGGGTTGATCGAAGACTGAGCTGTCCAAGATCAGGCGCCTTGGTTAACCTTCAGGCTTTATCCGAATGGCAGGAGTGGCTATGGCAATGGACTTGACCAGCGTATTGCTGGGTCTGGCAGCGGCTGGGTTGCCGTTGCTGGTATTGGCCTGGCAACTTCAGCGTCGGGCCAGCACCACGCTGGCTGACGTTGCACTGCTGCAAGAGCGCCTGGCCATGGCGCAACTGGCGCAGGACGGATTGACTGCACAACTCGAATCCAGCCGCGATGAAATCGGCGATCTGACCCAGGCCAACGCCGCCAAACAGGCGGATCTGGCTGCGCTGCGTCGTGAAGTCGAACTGCTGCAGATCGAGCGCGACGACGCCCGGGACGCCGCCCATGCGTGGAATATCGAACGCGCCGGCAAGGAAGCCGAGTTGCGCCGTCTGGATGCCCATGCTGCATCACTCAATGCCGAATTGCGCGAGCAACAGGACAGTCATCAGCAACGCCTCAATGACCTGCAAGGTTCGCGGGACGAGTTGCGCGCGCAGTTTGCCGAGCTGGCGGGGAAAATTTTCGATGAGCGCGAGCAGCGTTTTGCCGAAACCAGTCAGCAGCGCCTGGGGCAGTTGCTCGATCCACTCAAGGAACGCATCCAGTCCTTCGAGAAACGTGTCGAGGAAAGCTATCAAAACGAGGCTCGTGAGCGTTTCTCCCTGGCGAAGGAGCTGGAGCGTCTGCAGCAGTTGAATTTGCGCTTGAGCGATGAAGCCACCAACCTGACCCGCGCCCTGAAAGGGCAGAAGACCCAGGGCAATTGGGGTGAACTGATTCTTGAGCGCGTGCTCGAGCATGCGGGGCTGGAGAAGGGCCGCGAGTACCAGACCCAGGTCAACCTCAAGGGGCCGGACGGCGAGCGTTTCCAGCCGGACGTGATCATTTATCTGCCGGGCGACAAGCAGGTGGTGGTCGACTCCAAGGTCAGCCTGACGGCCTACCAGCAATACGTGGCGGCTGAGGACGAGGCCATCGGCCAGATCGCCATCAAGCAGCACGTGCTGTCGTTGCGAAATCACGTCAAAGGCCTGGCCGGCAAGGATTACAAGCGCCTCGATGGCTTGCACAGCCTGGATTTCGTGTTGCTCTTCGTGCCGATCGAGGCGGCGTTTTCTGCCGCGTTGCAGGCCGAGCCGACGCTGTTTCAGGAAGCATTCGACCGCAACATCGTGATCGTCAGCCCCACCACGTTGCTGGCGACCCTGCGCGTCATCGACAGCCTGTGGAAACAGGAGCGCCAGAGCCAGAATGCCCGGGAAATCGCCGAGCGTGCCGGGTGGCTGTACGACAAGTTCGTGCTGTTCATCCAGGATCTGGACGAGGTCGGCAATCGCTTGCAGCAACTCGACAAGGCCTACAGTTCGGCACGCAACAAGCTGACAGAGGGGCGAGGCAACCTGGTCAGCCGCAGTGAACAGCTCAAGCTGCTGGGCGCACGGGCGAGCAAGAGCCTGCCGGCGGACTTGCTGGAGCGGGCGATGACGGATGTGGACGGGTTGGTCGAGCTGCCTGAGTAGTTTCCAGTCAAAGGCTTCGTCGGAAGGCCGCTCGCGAAGAGGCTGGCACCTTGATATCTCTGTCGCCTGACACTCCGCCATCGCGGGCAAGCCCGCTCCCACAGGGAATCACCGCCAGACACAGATGCCGGGAGCGCCGAACAACCTTGTGGGAGCGGGCTTGCCCGCGATGGCGTCAGATCCATCACCGCGTCACTCAAACCTACAACGGTATGTACCGGCTCAACAACGCGCGCAACGCCGCTGGTTTCACCGGTTTGGCCAGATAGTCCAGCCCCGCGGCATGCACCTGGTCAACCGTCTCCGGCCGGCCATCGGCGCTGATCACCACCCCGGGAACCGGTTCGCCCATCTGGGTGCGCAACCAGGCCATCAAGTCGGTTCCGGTCTCGCCATGATCGAGGTGGTAATCCACCAGCGCCAATTGCGGGCGCACGCCTTCGGCCAGCAGCGATGCGCACTCTTCGCGATTGCGCGCGGTCCAGACCTGGCAACCCCAGCGGCTGAGCAGGCTGTTCATGCCGATCAGGATGCTGTCCTCGTTGTCGATACACAGCACCTGCGCGCCATTGAGCAATTTGCCATTGAGCTCGGCGACTTTGACCGGCGCTGCGGTTTGCGTCCGGGCCAGCGGCACGCTGACGCTGAACACGCTGCCGCGTCCCGGCCAGGAGCGAACGCGCAAGGTATGACCGAGCACCCGACAGAGCCCGTCGGCAATTGCCAGCCCCAGGCCGAGGCCTTTTTCGGCCCGTGTCTGGTGGCTATCGAGGCGCTTGAACTCTTCGAAAATCACCTGCTGTTTATCTTCCGGAATACCTGGCCCACGGTCCCAGACTTCCAGGCACAGTTGTTCTTTGCGCCGACGAACCCCCAGCAGTACTGGCCCTTTGCCGTAGCGGAAAGCGTTGGTCAGGAAGTTCTGCAAGATCCGCCGCAGCAGTTTGATGTCGCTGTCGACCCGCAGCGCGCTGCCGCGAACGCGGAATTCCAGTTTTTGTTCTCGCGCCAGTGCCTTGAATTCGGTACCAAGGGTGTCGAACAGTTCATTGAGTGCGAATGGCTGGCGATTCGGGTTGACCTTGCCGTTCTCCAGGCGGGAAATGTCCAGCAGGTCGCTGATCAAGTCCTCGGCCGAGCGCAGCGAGCTGTCCAGGTGTTCGACCAGTTTCTGCGCTTCGCCGGACAAACCATCGTCCTGATGGGAGAGGGCGGCGGAGAACAGCCGCGCCGCGTTCAGCGGTTGCATCAAGTCATGGCTGACGGCCGCGAGGAAACGGGTCTTCGACTGGTTGGCCGCCTCGGCGTTGCCCTTGGCTTCGGTCAGGGCAACGTTGAGCTGCGACAATTCGTGGGTCCGTTCGGTCACCCGTTGCTCCAGGCCTTCGTTGGCCTCGGTCAGCGCCTGCTCGGCTTCGCGGAACGCGGTGATGTCGGTGAAACTCATGACGAAGCCACCGCCCGGCATGGGGTTGCCGATCAGCTCGATCACCCGGCCATTGGGGAACAAGCGTTCGGAAGTGTGCGCGCGGCCCTGACGCATCCAGTGCAGGCGACGCGCGACGTGAACTTCGGCTTCGCCGGGGCCGCACAGACCGCGCTCGGCATTGTGGCGAATGATGTCGGCGATCGGCCGGCCGACACTGATCAAGCCGTCCGGGTAGTTGAACAGCTCCAGGTATCGACGGTTCCAGGCCACCAGTTTCAGTGACTGGTCGACCACGCTGATGCCCTGGGTGATGTTCTCGATGGCGCCTTGCAGCAAGGCGCGGTTGAATTGCAGCACTTCCGAGGCTTCGTCGGCGATGCGCACGACGTCCTCCAGTTGCATCTCCCGGCCTTCGATGGCGGCTTTTACCACCGCGCGGGTCGAAGAGGCACCGAGTACACCGGCCAACAAGCGTTCGGTGTGGGCGATCCATTCACCGTCGGCGTTCTGGTTCGGGTTGAAGCCTTTGCCCTGACGATAGGCAAAACGGATGAAGCTTTGACGGGCGCGCTCTTCGCCGACGAAGCGCGCCGCCAGTTGCAGCAGATCGTCGATCTGCACCGCCAGCATCGAGCGTGCGCTGGGGCGGGCACTGATTTCCTGGCCGATGAAGCGGCCCGCTTGCCAGTGCTCGGAAACCCGGGTGCGCGACAGCACCGAGACCCAGGCGAACAGCGTGAAGTTGCCTGCCAGTGACAGCACCACGCCTTGGGTCAGCGGGGTGATCGGCAGGTTCAGTGGATTGCTGTGCAACCAGGCCAACCCCGGGAATGTGCTCAGGGACAGGCCGAGGCTGAGGGCGGCAATCGGCAGGATCAAGGTGTAGAACCACAGGAACGTGCCCGCGGCGAGGCCAGCGAAAACACCGCGGCGGTTGGCCTGTTTCCAGTACAGCGCACCGAGCATGGCGGGGGCCAGTTGGGTCACGGCAGCGAAGGCGATCTGGCCAATGGTCGCCAGGCTGGCGGTCGAGCCCAGCAGGCGGTAACTGACGTAGGCCAGCAGCAGAATGACCACGATGCTGACCCGGCGCACCGACAACATCCACTGGCGGAACACTTCGAACGGGCGCTCGGCGTTGTTGCGACGTAGCAGCCAGGGCAGCAACATGTCGTTGGAGACCATGGTCGACAGCGCCACGCTGGCCACGATCACCATGCCGGTGGCCGCCGATGCCCCGCCGATGAATGCCAGCAGGGCCAGCGCCGGATGCGCCTGGGCCAAGGGCAGACTGATGACGAACGAGTCTGGCAACACTGAACTGGGCAGCATCATCTGGCCGGCCAGGGCGATCGGCACGACAAACAAGGCAGCGAGGGCGAGGTAGGCCGGGAATACCCATTTGGCGAGGCGCAGATCCTGAGGATCGATGTTCTCGACAACGGTCACGTGAAACTGCCGTGGCAGGCAAATGATCGCCATCATCGCCACGCCGGTCTGCACCACCATCGACGGCCAGTTGATGGTTTCCTTCCAGTACTGTTCAAGCCGCGGCGCCAGCATGGCCTGGTCGAACAGGTCGTCGAAACCGTCGTACAGGCCGTAGGTCACGAATGCGCCGACGGCGAGAAACGCGAACAGCTTGACCAGCGACTCGAAGGCAATCGCCAGCACCATGCCGCGGTGGTGCTCCGTGGCGTCGAGGTTGCGGGTACCGAAGACGATGGTGAACAGCGCCAGCACCAGCGACACAATCAGCGCGGTGTCCTGGGCACGGGTGCCCATGGCGTCGGCACCGGCGCCGATCAGCAGGTTCACGCCGAGCACAATGCCCTTGAGCTGCAGCGCGATGTAGGGCAACACGCCGACCAGGCAAATCAGCGCCACCACCACCGCCAATGGCTGGGATTTGCCATAGCGTGCAGCGATGAAGTCGGCGATCGAGGTGATGTTCTCCTGTTTGCTGATCATCACCATTTTTTGCAGGACCCACGGTGCACCGATCAGCAACAGGATCGGCCCGAGGTAAATCGGCAGGAACGACCAGAGCTGTTCGGCGGCCTGGCCCACGGCGCCGAAGAACGTCCAGCTGGTGCAATAGACCGCCAGCGACAGGCTGTACACCCAGGCCCGCACGCGCGGCGGCAAGGGCGTGCTGCGACGGTCGCCATAGAAGGCGATGGCGAACATGATGGCCATATAGGCCAGGGCGACGGCGGCAATCAGCCCGGTGGACAGCGACATGGGGACTCCAGACAAAAGACACCCGGACCTCCCGCCCGGACAGACAGTCTCGCACGACCGCCAGCGTTAGTCAGTGTCGACCAAGGTCGTGGCGTGGCGGGGTGTCGCAGGGGGATTTGCAGTGTCTGGACTGGCTCCATCGCGAGCAGGCTCGCTTGTATGGTAGGGCTTGAAGGGAGCCTCACTGACTGAATGCGATCTCGATCAATCGATGCAACTCTTCGATCTCCAGCGGCGCCTCGGAAAACAGGATGCGAAACACCGTCGGCGCGGCGATCAGATTGATCAGCCGATCGACACTGGGCTTGGGCGCATCCGGATAGCGATCCAGAATCGTCTGCAGTTGCCCGCCAATGATCGTTGCGCAATAACTCGGCTTCAGCGCCGCCTGCACGTCGCACAACATGTTACGGCCGGGTTCGGAGCTCATCTCGTCCAGGTACTGTTCCGCCCAGGACTGCACATCACCGTATAGGCTGCCGGTATTGGCCGGTTCGTTGTCGGGCTGCATGCGGGCGAGGGCGACGTCGGCCAGCAGCGCCGACACATCGCCCCAGCGCCGATAGATGGTTGACGGCGTGACGCCCGCGCGCGCAGCTATTTGCGGGACGGTCACACTGGCGCGGTCCTGCTCCTGCAGAAGTTGGCGCACGGCCAAATGAATCGACTCTTGTACCCGTGCGCTGCGGCCGCCGGGGCGTAATGTGGGAGCTGTCATCCTGTGTTTCCTGTAATGCGCCGGGTCCCGTTGCAGGCACCCGGTCCTGAAAGCCATGCTTTGGACCTTAACACAAAGAATTTGCTTTAAGAGGGATCCAGTAGCACACTCCGCAAAAGCAAAAAATTAGCTTTTGCGGAGTATGTCCATGCCCGGTTCTCGTTCAAATCGTTCCAGCCTGTGGTTTCTGGCAGTGACCTTGCTCAGTTTCCTGGCGGCCTCCACTGCGCCGACCCCTCTATATCACTTGTATCAGGAGCAGATGCAGTTTTCTGCCGCGACGCTGACCCTGATTTTTGGCGTGTACGCCCTCAGCCTGTTGGCGGCGTTGCTGACGGTCGGTTCGCTGTCGGATTACTTGGGGCGCAAGCCGGTGATTTTTACTGCGGTGATTCTGAACATTCTGGCGATGCTGCTGTTCATTCACGCCGACAGCGTCGCCTGGCTGATCAGTGCCCGAATTCTGCAAGGTTTTGCCACCGGGATGGCTACCGCCGTGCTGGGCGCAACGCTACTGGATACCGACCGCGAGCAGGGGCCGCTGGTCAATAGCGTTGCACCGTTGACCGGCATGGCCATTGGCGGGCTGGGCTGTGGTGCGTTGGCCGAGTACGCCCCGGCTCCGTTGCACCTGACTTTCTGGCTGCTGCTGGCTTTGTTCGT
Organism: Pseudomonas sp. GM55; assembly: GCF_000282395.1. Lineage (NCBI taxonomy): Bacteria > Pseudomonadati > Pseudomonadota > Gammaproteobacteria > Pseudomonadales > Pseudomonadaceae > Pseudomonas > Pseudomonas sp. GM55. The sequence continues at coordinate 56,612 of NZ_AKJJ01000042.1, forward strand.
GATGCAGGCGTTGTATGTCTGGCGCTTGCCGGAAAGCGTCTCGCGGCAGGCCGGGGTTTGGGCGTCATTGCGACCGACTCTGCATGTGCCACTGCAAGCGCGCTCCACTTTGTGGCGGGTGCTGCCGCTCAATACTGCCCTGTGGGCCCTCGGCGGTTTCTACGCATCCCTGGCGCCTTCGTTGGTGCGCACGGCCACGGGCTCGACCTCGAACATGATTGGCGGGGCGACCGTGGCCGCCTTGACGTTGACCGGCGCGCTGATGATTTACAGCATGCGCAACCGACCCGCCGACAAGGCGTTGTTATTGGGCGCCAGCATGATGCCAACGGGTGTCGTGCTGATTTTGCTGGGCGTGCACAGTGCCAGCCTGCCGCTGTTCTTCCTTGGCACACTGGTCGCAGGATGTGGTTTCGGCTCCGGCTTTCTCGGCACCTTGCGTAGCCTGGTGCCGCTGGCCTTACCCCATGAGCGTGCCGGGCTGGTGTCGGCGTATTACGCGCTCAGCTATCTCGCCTTCTGCCTGCCATCGCTCCTGGCCGGAAACCTGACGCGAACCTTCGGCCTGGTCACCACCACCGATGGCTATGGCGTGGTGCTGATTGCCCTGGCCCTCGGCGCGCTGGCCTCCATGCTGCGCCAACGTTCCGCCCGTACTTGTACGGCTAACCCGTGAATCCGGGTTAGCCTTGGCGCCCTGTCAGTTCATTCGAAGGATCGGAGCATGAAGATCATCCGCAGCAAATCGTTCACTGGCGAGCGTGCCTGGGCCGCGTTGGACATCGCCAACATGAACGGCATCACCACACGGTTGCACTGGACCGATCAACCGTACAAATGGCACATCAACGACGGAGAGGAAGTGTTCGTGGTGCTCGACGGGCAAGTGCGGATGCTCTATCGCGAGGAGGGTGTCGAGCGGGAGGTTGTGCTGAACGTCGGGGACATTTTCCATGCCTCGGTCGGCACTGAGCACGTGGCCCACCCACTGGGTCCGGCGCGGATTCTGGTGATTGAATCGGAAGGCAGCGTTTGAGTCTATATCTGTGTAATAGATAAGATATAGAGAAATTACCCGTTATATAGATATTCGATTCGGATCTAACATGGGCTCTACCTCACGAGAGGACAGGAGTTCGCCATGACATGCGCCAATAGCATCAAGCCCGCAATCAAACCTTTCAGTCACCTGCAGCATCCCCGCGAGGTGATCCGCCAGTTCACCCCCAACTGGTTCGCGGCCACCATGGGCACCGGCGTGCTGGCGTTGGCGCTGGCGCAATTGCCGGTCGCCATACCCGCCTTGCACGCCTTCGCCGAAGCCCTCTGGCTGTTCAACATCGCGCTGTTTCTGCTGTTTACGGCGATGTACACGGCGCGTTGGCTGCTGTTTTTCGACGAAGCACGACGGATCTTCGGCCACTCCACGGTTTCGATGTTTTTCGGCACTATCCCGATGGGTCTGGCGACCATCATCAACGGCTTTCTGGTGTTCGGCCTGCCGCGCTGGGGGGAAGGCGTGATTCACGTCGCCGAGGTGCTGTGGTGGCTGGATGTGGCGATGTCGCTGGCCTGCGGTGTACTGATTCCCTACATGATGTTCACCCGTCAGGAGCACAGCATCGACCAGATGACAGCGGTCTGGTTGTTGCCGGTGGTCGCGGCAGAGGTGGCGGCCGCCAGCGGTGGCCTGTTGGCCCCGCATTTGGCCGACGCTCATTCGCAACTGGTGGTGCTGGTGACCAGCTACGTGCTCTGGGCCTTTTCCCTGCCGGTGGCCTTCAGCATCCTGACCATTCTGTTGTTGCGCATGGCCCTGCATAAGCTGCCCCACGAAAACATGGCTGCCTCGAGCTGGCTGGCCCTTGGCCCGATCGGCACCGGTGCCTTGGGCATGCTGGTACTGGGCGGCGATGCACCGCTGATTTTTGCGGCCAACGGTTTGCCGGGCGTGGGTGAGATTGCGGCAGGATTGGGTCTGGTGGCCGGCATCACCCTGTGGGGCTTCGGCCTGTGGTGGATGCTGATGGCGCTGCTGATCACTGCGCGCTACCTGCGTGCCGGCATTCCATTCAATCTCGGCTGGTGGGGCTTCACCTTCCCGTTGGGCGTCTATTCTCTGGCGACATTGAAGCTGGCCAGCACCTTGAGCCTGACGTTTTTCAGTGTGTTTGGCTGTGTGCTGGTGGCGTTGCTGGCCGTGATGTGGCTGATCGTCGGCAAGCGCACGGTGCTGGGCGCCTGGCGTGGCGAGCTGTTTGTCTCACCTTGTATTGCCGGATTGAAGAAATAACCGGCAAAGATTGGGTAATGTGTGGCCTGGATTGATGTTTGATACTCCAATACCAGTATCCAGGCCACTCTCTACCCAAATCATCAGGGACACATGGAAGATGAGTCACCCCTCACAGTTCACCTTGCTGCGCACCCGGCGTTTCCTGCCGTTCTTCATCACCCAGTCCCTCGGGGCGTTCAACGACAACGTGTTCAAGCAGTCGTTGATCCTGGCCATTTTGTACAAGCTGACGATCGAAGGTGACCGCTCTATCTGGGTCAACCTGTGTGCGCTGCTGTTTATCCTGCCGTTTTTCCTGTTCTCGGCCCTGGCCGGGCAATTCGGGGAAAAGTTCGCCAAGGACGCGTTGATCCGCCTGATCAAGCTGGGGGAAATCGCCATCATGGCGGTCGGCGCCGTCGGCTTCCTGTTCGATCACCTGTCGTTGATGCTGGTGGCGCTGTTCGCCATGGGCACTCATTCGGCGCTGTTCGGGCCGGTGAAGTACTCGATCCTGCCGCAGGCCCTGCGTGAGGATGAGCTGGTAGGCGGCAACGGCCTGGTGGAAATGGGCACCTTCCTGGCGATCCTCGCCGGCACCATTGGCGCCGGGGTCATGATGTCTTCGGCGCATTACGCGCCGGTGGTGTCCACGGCGATCATCGGCATTGCCGTGCTCGGCTACCTGGCCAGCCGCAGCATCCCCCGCGCAGCGGCCGCCACACCGCAAATGCGTCTGAACTGGAACATCTTCAGCCAGTCCTGGGCCACGCTGAAACTGGGCCTGGGGCAAACGCCGGCGGTGTCGCGCTCGATTGTCGGCAACTCCTGGTTCTGGTTTGTCGGGGCGATTTATCTGACACAGATCCCGGCGTATGCCAAGGAATGGATGCACGGCGACGAAACCGTGGTGACGCTGATTCTGACGGTGTTCTCGGTCGGCATCGCATTGGGGTCGATGCTTTGCGAGAAGCTCTCCGGACGCAAAGTCGAGATTGGCCTGGTGCCGTTCGGATCGTTCGGCTTGACTGTCTTCGGCCTGCTGCTGTGGTGGCATTCCGGGGCAATCCCGGACAGCGCCACCGGTCATGGCTGGATCGAAATCCTCGGTTTCGGCCACGCCTGGCTGGTGTTGCTCGACATCCTCGGCCTGGGCGTCTTCGGCGGTTTCTATATCGTGCCGCTGTACGCGCTGATCCAGTCACGTACCGCCGAGAACGAGCGGGCACGGGTGATTGCCGCCAACAACATCCTCAACGCATTGTTCATGGTGGTGTCGGCGATTGTCTCGATCGTCTTGTTGAGTGTGGCCAAGCTGTCGATCCCGCAACTGTTCCTGGTGGTCTCGTTGCTGAACATCGGCGTCAACGCCTACATCTTCAAGATCGTCCCCGAGTTCACCATGCGTTTCATGATCTGGCTGCTCAGCCATTCCATGTACCGCGTCGAGCACCGCAACCTGGATCTGATCCCTGATGAGGGCGCGGCGTTGCTGGTGTGCAATCACGTGTCATTCGTCGATGCCTTGCTGATTGGCGGCGCGGTACGTCGGCCGATTCGCTTTGTGATGTACTACAAGATCTACAACCTGCCGGTGCTGAACTTCATCTTCCGCACCGCGGGGACGATTCCTATCGCGGGGCGTCAAGAAGACATCCAGATCTACGAAAAGGCTTTCACACGGATTGCCCGGTATCTGAAGGACGGTGAACTGGTGTGCATCTTCCCCGAGGGTAAATTGACCGCTGATGGTGAGCTGAATGAGTTCAAGGGCGGCTTGACGCGAATTCTCGAAGAGACGCCAGTGCCGGTGATTCCGTTGGCCTTGCAAGGGTTGTGGGGGAGTTTCTTCAGTCGCGATCCGGGCAAGGGGCTGTTTCATCGCCTGTGGTCGCGGGTGACCCTGGTCGCAGGGCCGGCGGTGGCGGTTGAGGCGGCGGAGCCAGCGAAGTTGCAGGCGTTGGTGGGGGAGTTGCGTGGGACCGCTAGATAGCCGCTGGCTGTGCTGGCCTCATCGCGGGCAAGCCCGCGATGGCGTCAGTGGCTCAGGCGCTGACCTTCAGGCCAACGAGCCCGGAAATGATCAGCGCCACACTCGCCAGCCTCACCAGCGCCATGGATTCGCCAAACAGAATGATCCCGGCGATCACCGTGCCAACGGCACCGACACCGGTCCAGATCGCATAGGCCGTACCCAGCGGCAATTCCTTCATGGCAAGGCCGAGCAGGCCAAGGCTGACAGCCATGGCCGCAACGGTCAAAACAGTAGGGAGCGGGCGGGTGAAGCCGTCGGTGTACTTGAGGCCGACGGCCCAGCCGACTTCGAACAGGCCGGCGAAAAACAGAATGATCCAGGACATGAAGACCTCCATCGTCTGACGGGGTCGTCCCCTGATTAATGACTCGATCGAGCCGCGGGGTCGTCCCCGCGATGCGCAATATAGTGCCCAGTATTAACCCGGGGATCAAGATCGCGGATCATTCAGTGGCTTGCTGGGCGGCGATTTCCCGGTCCTGTTTCTCGCTCATGCGGCGGAAATACGTCGAGAGCAATGCCCCGGAAATATTGTGCCAGACGCTGAACAATGCGCTGGGCACCGCCGCCAATGGCGAGAAGTGCGCACTGGCCAGCGCCGCGCCCAATCCGGAGTTCTGCATGCCGACTTCCAGGGCCAGTGACTTGCGCTGTGCCAATGGCAGCTTGAACAGGCGCCCGGTGAAGTAACCCAGCAAGTAGCCAAAGCTGTTGTGCAACATGACCACGGCCATGATCAGCAGGCCAGATTCGGCAATCTTCGCCTGGCTGGCGGCGACCACGGCAGTGACGATGATCACGATGCTGACTACCGACACCAGCGGCAAAACGTCCACCGCATGGCGAACCTTGTCGCCGAGCACCCGTTGGGCAACCACGCCCAGCACGATCGGCAACAACACCACTTGCAGGATCGACCAGAACAACTCCATGAACGACACCGGCAACCAGGCCGAGGCCAGCAGCCAGATCAGCGCTGGCGTCAGCAGCGGGGCGAGGAGGGTGGTGACGGCGGCGATGGCCACCGACAGCGCCAGATCGCCGCGGGCCAGCCAGGTCATCACATTCGACGAGGTGCCGCTTGGGCAGCAGCCGACCAGAATCACGCCGACGGCAATTTCCGGCGGCAAGTGGAACGCCTGGCAGAGCAACCACGCCACGCCGGGCATGATCACGAAATGTGCAACCACGCCCAAGGCCACGCGCCATGGATGGCGAGCGACTTCGGCGAAGTCTTCGAGTTTGAGGGTCAGGCCCATGCCGAACATCACCAGCCCCAGCAAGGGCACGATGGCGCCTTTGAGGCCGAGGAACCATGCCGGCTGCAGGAACGCCACGGCAGCGAAAATCAGAACCCAGTAAGCGAAGGTGTTGCCGACAAAACGACTCAATGCAGCCAGTGCGCGCATGGCTTGATCCTTTTTGTAAAAAATACGCGGTTTTCTGTAGGAGCTGGCTTGCCAGCGAAGGCGTCGCAATGGCCTACGCATGACTTAATGGCCCCTTCGCTGGCAAGCCAGCTCCTACAAAAGGTCACTGTGGAGTCAGATCCCCTGCGGAGTCTCTTCGCCACCCAGCGCTTCAACCAGCGCCGGCAGGAAGTCGCCGAAGGTCAGCATCATCAGGGTGAAGCTGGCGTCCAGTTGGCCCAGGGCTTCGTCGCCGCCGTCCTGCTCCGCCTGGTCTTGCAGCAGGTCTTCGAATTTCAGGCGCTTGACCACCATTTTGTCGTCGAGGACGAACGACAGTTTGTCCTGCCAGGCCAGGGACAGTTGAGTGACCACTTTGCCGGTGCTCAGGTGCAACTGGATTTCTTCGCTGGTCAGGTCCTGGCGCTTGCAACGCACGATGCCGCCGTCTTCGTGGGTGTCGCGCAGTTCGCACTCGTCCAGCACAAAGAAATCGTCTGCCGCTTTCTGTGTAGTGACCCACTCGGTCATGGTCGCGGTCGGGGACATTTTTACGGTCAGCGGACGCACCGGCAGGGTGCCGATCACTTCGCGCAAGGTCGACAGCAGGTCTTCGGCGCGTTTCGGGCTGGCCGAGTTGACCAGGATCAGGCCCTGTTTCGGCGCGATGGCGGCGAAGGTCGACGAGCGGCGGATAAAGGCGCGGGGCAGGAAGGCCTGGATGATTTCATCCTTGATCTGATCGCGTTCCTTCTTATAGACCTTGCGCATTTGCTCGGCTTCGATCTCTTCGACCTTTTCCTTGACGGCGTCACGCACAACGCTGCCCGGCAAAATACGTTCTTCCTTGCGCGCGGACACCAGCAGGAAGTCACCGCTGACGTGCACCAGCGGCGCATCTTCGCCTTTGCCGAACGGCGCGACGAAACCGTAGGTGGTCAACTCCTGGCTTGCACATGGGCGCGCCAGTTTGGTGGCCAGTGCAGTTTCCAACGCCTCGGCATCAACAGGCAGAACTTGGGTCAGGCGATAGATAAGCAGGTTTTTGAACCACATGGGGTGAGTCTCTCCTTTATACAAAGGCGGGCATTATTGTCTTCGCCGTGCCATAGGCCAACCTTTCTCTAAGCCTTTGGAAGGCCTGAGAAAATTATTTTAAAAAGTGCTTGCCAGAGGTTGGGTCGCTCCGTAGAATGCGCGCCACACCGAAGCGAAGGGTGATTAGCTC